>JABWBL010000362.1 GCA_013360535.1 Planctomycetaceae bacterium | reverse complement strand
CGCGAGCATCGTCGAACGCCTGCTGGCGAAGTAGGCCGAGTCAGCGGTCAGGCGGCCGCGTCAAGAGCCTCGCGGGGTGCGGATCGCCGAACGGTTACATGAGAGACGTCAGGACCTTCCTCCTCGCGCCGTGCCTGCTGGCCGGGACCGCCATTGCACGCGTAGGGCAGGACATCGCCTATGTGGTTCGCAAGGACTTTGCAGGCACCACTCTGGTTGGCGTGGATCCAGCTACCGGCGCAGAGCTGAGCGCCCTGCTGTCGCCTGGACCGCCGTGGTACGTCCAAACTCCAGTCAGCCTCACCCACGACGGTTCTCGGCTCTTGGGATATGGCCAAGGGCCTGCAAATCCGAACGGGTTGTATTGGCTCTACGCCACGAATCTTGCGACTGGGAGAGTCGGTCCCATTGCCTCGAGTCCGTTGATCGGTGCTGCACAACCGGGAGTCGAATTCCATCGACCGAGCGGCTTGGTCTACGCGGCCGAATACACGAATACGTCTCCTTTCCCTCGTCGACTGCTGACGGTAGACCCTATTGACGGGGAATGGGCCGTCGTGGGCAGCTTCGTTGGTCTGGTCAACAACGAAGTAATCACGAAGATCGCAATCGACTCAACTGGAACCTGCTACGGGATCTCCGGGCACGGGTACGTCGTCAGCTTGACCACCGCTTCAGTCGTGCCGATCGGGCCGGTGAATTTCCCGGCGGGCGGCAGCCTCATGGACATCGCGTTCGATTCGCAGGATCGACTCTGGGGACTTGTCCACGAGTTCGTGTCCAGCTCTGTCCGAAGGTACGAGCTGTATCTCATCGACACTGGGTCGATGTCGACGACCTACGTCTGCGACCTTCAGTACTCCATGCAGGCCTACACTAGCTACTACGGCCTCGCCTTCGGCCCCGGCGTGACGAAGTCGACGTACTGCACGGCGAAGGTGAACTCGCTGGGGTGCTCGCCGACCATTGCGGCGACGGGGTATCCGAGCGCGAGTGCGGAGTTCGGGTTCACGATCTCGGCGACGAGCGTCGGGAGCCAGTCGAGCGGGATGCTCGTGTATGGCGTTCAGGGGCCGGCGGCGACGCCGTTCGGGGGCGGCACCCTTTGCGTGCAGACGCCGTGGCAGCGCACGGGGCCCATGAACTCTGGTGGCCCGCTCCCGGCGATGAGCGACTGCAGCGGCGTATGGTCGCGCGACTTCAATGCGTGGCTGTGGACCCACACCTCGCTGCCGCCCGGTCTCGACGTGCACGTCCAGTGGCTCGGCCGCGACAGCGGTTTCGCGCCCCCGCACCACTGGTCACTCTCGAACGCGCTCAAGTTCACGCTGCTGCCTTGATGTGGGTGGGCATGTCAACCACTCCAGACGGATCACGCTGACCGCTTGAACCGCTCGGGGCCGGTCACCGTGCGCGGTGGCCGGCCCTTGTCATCGGATCGGCGTCACTGAAGAACCTGACCGGCGGCGACGAGGCGCGAGCGCAGCTCGGCGTAGTCGAGGTCGTGCAGGTCGATGGAGCGTTCGAGCGCGAGGTTGGCCGCGAGCGCGCAGCTTTGCCCAAGGACCATGAACACGGGCTCCATGCGGATCGAGCCGTAGGCGATGTGCGAGGCGGAGAGGCACACGGGGACGAGCAGGTTCGAGCACTCGTCGCGCTTGGAGAGCAGAGCGCCGTAGTCGATGCCGTAAGGCGGAAATCCGCCGACCTGCACGTCGCCTTCGTTGCGGACGGCGCCAGTCGAGTCGACGTGACGCTGCACGTTGTGTGAGTCCATCGTGTAGGCCGCGAGGCCGACGGGGCGCGCGACCTTGTGGGTCCCGCGGCAGTGGTGCTCGGTCATCACGGTCTCGCCGACGAGGCGGCGAGCCTCGCGGATGTAGAGCGCGTGGGGCCAGCCGCCGGTGGCGACGAACTCGTCCTTGCACAGGCCGAAGCTCGCGAAATGCTCGGCGATCGGCGCGGGCACGCGCGGCGAGTTCGCGAGCGTCCACAGCAGGCCCTTCTGCCAGCTCTCGTGGTCCGCGACGATGGCGTCGCGCTCGCTCCAGCTCGCCGTCGCGTAGTCCCAGTTGGCGCCGATGTGGTCGGTCGACACGGCGCCGTTGTTGTTCGAGTCGGTCTTGCGGTTGGGCATGCCGAGCGGATGCCACGGGGCGAGCGAGTCGCCGGCCTCGAGGTTTCGCAGGAGCAGCTCGTAGCGGCGCTCGTCGTAGTCGGCGGGCTTGGGCCACGGCAGGCGGTTCTCGGGCAGATCCGTCGCGCACAGGCGGAAGCAGTAGGCCTGCACACGCGCGTCCTCGGAGCCGTCGGGGCCGGGCTGTTCGGCGGAAATGCCGGGCAAAAGGCCACTTTCTGGTCTGCCGGGCGTGACGTAGGGATCGACGCGCACCTTGAACTGATGTTTGGTGGCGTTGGCGACTTGCACGCCGTTGAGCGTCTCGCCGTAGGTCGAGTTGGCCTCGCGGCCCACATGGAAACTGGCGCCGGCGAGCGCGAGCAGATCGCCTTCGTAGCTCGCATCGATGAAGATGCGGCCGCGGAAGCGCCGTCCGTCCTCGCTCGCGATCGACAGGATGCGCGTGCCGTCCTTCTCGACGCCACGCTCGAGGTCGAGCCGCGCTCCGCGCTCGACACGAACCGCGGCTCCGACGAGCAGTTCCTCGAACAGCCGCTCGGCCACGTGCGGCTCGAAGGCCCACATTGTGTCCTCGCCTTCCTTCAGGCCGATGCCGCGGTACTCGGCACGGCGCTCGTGCGTCCACGCGGCCGGGTCGTCGTAGTGGCGCCGCAGCGCACGGTAGAACTCGCGCGCCATGCCGCCGATCGCGCGCTTGTTGCCGATGTCGGTCGCGCCGAGGCCCGCGCTCGTCATGCCGCCGACATGCTGCGAGGGCTCGACGAGCACGACCGAACGCCCCGCGCGCGCCGCGGCGACGGCCGCGATGACGCCGCCGGAAGTGCCACCGTAGATGACGATGTCGTGCAGGGGTTCGGAGGGGACACAGACGCAGGAGGCCGAAGCGAGCGCGAGGACGAGGGCAAGAGGACGCGACATGCCCGACAGAAAAGCACTAGGCTCTGCCCCTTGCCAAGCCCCGCGCGCTGCGGAGCGCGCTCCCGACGAACATGACCCTGCCGATCGATCCTGTGGCGACGATGCCGGTGAGCGCGCTGCTCGGACTCGTTTTCGTCGAGCGCTCGGCGAGCGAGGCCGTGCTCGAGCTGCCGTTGCGGGCGGAGTTGCTGCAGGGGCAAGGGCGCGTGCACGGCGGCATCCTCGCGACGCTGGCGGACACGGCTGCGGTGTGGCTCTTGCTGCCGCAGGTCGCGGAGGGCCACACGCTGACGAGCATCGAATTCAAGCTGAACTTCGTGCGTCCGGCGGTGCTCGAGCGCGGGCCGGTGCGCGCGCTCGCGAAGCTCGTGCGTCGCGGGCGCGCGGTCGCGCTCGCCGACGTCGAGCTCTCGCAACAGGGGCAGCTCGTCGCGAAAGGCCTGTTCACGTACCTGCAGCCCGAGCTCGACGAACGCGGCGGCGTGTGAGCGCTGCGGCGATCGGTTAGCTTTCCGCGATGCCTGCAAACGTCGGCACGGATCTCGAGCGCGCGGCGGCGCACCTGCGCGCGGGCGAGCTCGTCGCGATTCCGACCGAGACGGTCTACGGGCTCGCAGCGAACGCGCTCGACGCCGCGGCGTGCCTCGCGATCTTCGAGACCAAGCGCCGGCCTGCGTTCGATCCGCTGATCGTGCACGTGCGTTCGCGCGCGGCCGCGCTCGAGCTGTGCCACGACGTTCCGCGCGAGGCGCACGCGCTGATGGAGCGTTTCTGGCCGGGACCGCTGACGCTCGTGCTCCCCAAGCGCGCGGCGATTCCCGACATCGTCACGAGCGGCCTCGACACGGTCGCGCTGCGCCAACCGGCGCATCCGCTCACGGCGAAGCTGCTCGAATCGCTCGAGTTCCCGCTCGCGGCGCCGAGCGCGAACCTGTTCGGGCGCACGAGCCCGACGACGGCGGCGCACGTGGCGGAACAGCTCGAGACGGGCGTCGCGTACATCCTCGACGGCGGCGCCTGCTCGGTCGGCGTCGAGAGCACGATCCTCGGCTGGGACGCGGGGCAGTGTGTGCTGTACCGGCCCGGCGGAGCGCCGCTCGAGGCGATCGAGGAGCTCGTGGGCCGCGTCTCTCCCGCGCAACGCCGCATCTTGCCGGCCGCGCCGGGCATGCTCGCCGCGCACTACGCGCCGCGAACTCCGCTGGAACTGGGGGTTCTGGACGAGCTGCTCGTGCGGCACGCGCAGGAACGCGTCGCGGTGCTCGCCTTCG
>JABWBL010000005.1 GCA_013360535.1 Planctomycetaceae bacterium | reverse complement strand
AGCGTGGGGCCGACTGGGACGGAGCGGCCGCCGCGGGCGTGCCGACGCGCTCCCCGACGCGCGACGAACCTGCACTCGTGGCACCTAGGGGGTCGATCCCGGCGCCCCGACTCTGTTACCCTTCGCGCCCTTTCTCTCGCCCGTGTGGCCTGTCCGCGGACGCCCCTCCCCGACCCGGGGCGGGAGCCGCTGGGTCCCTGCCCCATGTACTTCGACTACCTCAACGTCCTCGTCTTCGCCTCGGTCGGGCTCGTGTTCGTGTTCGCGAACCTGCTGATCGCGTCGGTGCTGCGCCCCAAGCGCCTGACCGACGAGGGGCTCGATACCTACGAGTGCGGGGAGGCGACGATCGGCAGCGCCTGGGTCCAGTTCGACATCCGCTACTACACGGTCGCGCTCGTCTACGTGGTGTTCGCGGTCGAGATCGCCTTCCTGTTCCCCTGGGCGCTCGTCCTCAAGGACGCCATGGCCAACACCGGTGCCGCCGCCGGCTCCGGGGTCGGCTACTTCGCGCTCGTCGAGGGCTTCGTCTTCGTGGCGATCCTGTTCCTCGGCCTCGTGTACGTGTGGGCCAAGGGCGACCTCGACTGGGTGCTCGCCTACGAGGGCCAGCGCTATCAACCCAAGTTCGCCGACTCGCGCCTCGAGCGCGTGGCGACCGTGCGCGACATCGAGGCCGAGCTCGAGGCGCGCGCCAAGGCCGCCAAGGCTCCCGCGCCCGAACCCAGCGCCACCTAGCCGCCCAACCTCCAAGCGCTCCTCCCCCGGAACCCTGCATCCATGCTGAGCCTCGAGAACCAGTTCGAAGAGAACGTCCTGACGACCAAGGTCGACTGGCTGATCAACTGGGCCCGCCTGTCGAGCATCTGGCCGATGACGTTCGGGCTCGCCTGCTGCGCCATCGAGATGATGGCCGTCGGCGCCGCGCACCACGACATCGACCGCTTCGGCGCCGGTGCGTTCCGCGCCAGCCCGCGGCAGGCCGACCTGATGATCGTCGCCGGCACGGTCAACTTCAAAATGGCCGAGCGCGTCAAGAAGCTCTACGACCAGATGCCGAGCCCGAAGTACGTGATCGCGATGGGCGCGTGCGCGACCGGCGGCGGTCCCTACTACAAGTACGGCTACACCGTCGTGAAGGGCGTCGACCGCGTGATCCCCGTCGACGTGTACATCGCGGGCTGCCCGCCGCGCCCGGAGGCGCTGCTCGAGGGCCTGATGAAGCTGCAGGAGAAGATCCGCAACTCGTCGGTGATCCGCAAGCCGGCGCGGCTGGCCTGACAGGAGCGAGCGCGATGGACTTCCAGGGCATCTTCGACCGCCTGACCGCGATCCGCGCGCCCGGCCTCGTGCGCGCGGACGAGCCGCGCAAGCCGGACCCCAAGGACAAGAAGGACAAGGGCCGCGCGGGCGATCCGTTCGTGCTCGTCGAGCCCGGGCAGCTCGCGAGCTTCGTGCGCGCCTGCCGCGACGACGACCGGCTGCACTTCGAGCTGCTCGTCGACCTGACCGCGACCGACCCGTCGAAGGACGCGGCCGACCTGTGGATCAACGTGCAGCTCCTGAGCCTGAAGTTCCGCCACCGGCTCGCGATCAAGGCGCTGCTCCCCAAGAGCGCGGCCTCGCTGCCCTCGCTCGTGCCGGTCTACCGCGCGTCGCAGTGGCACGAGCGCGAGTGCGCGGAGATGTTCGGCATCACGTTCGTCGGCCACCCCGACCCGCGCAACATCCTGCTGCCCGACGACTGGGTCGGCTACCCGCTGCGCAAGGACTACGAGTTCCCCAAGGAGTACCACGGCATCTCCTGCGAGTGAGGCCGCTCTCCCCATGTCGAACGAAACCTCCAAGACGATGCCGAGCACGCGCCTGCGCCAGACGAGCGCGGGCGAGGTGACCGTCGACATCCGCACGCCGGACCTCGAGATCAACTTCGGGCCGCAGCACCCCGCGACGCACGGCGTCATGCGCGTGCTGATGCGCACCGACGGCGAGCTCGTCACGGGCGCACAGCCGCACCTGGGCTACCTGCACCGCTGCGCCGAGAAGATCGGCGAGAACGTCGAGTGGCTGCAGTACCTGCCGTACACCGACCGCTACGACTACCTGGCGTCGATGAACAACAACCTCGGCTACTCGCTGGCCGTGGAAGCGCTGCTCGGGATCGAGATCCCGCGGCGCGCGACGCTGATCCGCATCATCTGCGCCGAGCTCAACCGCATCGGCTCGCACCTCGTGGCGTTCGGCACGTACGGCCTCGACATCGGGGCCTTCACGCCGTTCCTGTACTGCTTCCGCGAGCGCGAGTGGATGATGGCGCTGTTCGAGAAGATCTGCGGGGCGCGCCTGACGTACAGCTACATCCGCATCGGCGGCGTGTTCAACGACGCGCCCCCGGGCTGGTTCGAGGAAGTGGCGCGCTTCTGCGACGTGTTCGACGAGAAGTGGAAGGAGTACGTCGACCTGCTGCTCGTCAACCAGATCTACGTCAAGCGCACCGCGAAGGTCGGCGTCATCTCGCGCGAGATGGCGCTCGACTTCGGCCTGACCGGCACGATGTTGCGCGGCTCCGGCATCGACTGGGACCTGCGCCGCGACATGCCGTACATGTGCTACGGCGAGATCTGGCGCGACGGCGCGTTCAAGATTCCCGTCGCGCGCGGCGAGATGGGCGAGCTCGGCGACTGCTGGGATCGCTCGTGGGTGCGCGTGATGGAGATGATCGAGTCGATCAAGATCGTGCGCTGGTGCCTCGACCACATGGTCGACGGCCCGGTGATCGGCGAGCTGCCCAAGACGCTCAAGGTGCCCGCGGGCGAGGCCTACGTCGGCATCGAGAACCCGCGCGGCGAGCTCGGCCACTACGTCGTCTCCGACGGCGGCAAGGTGTCGATCCGCACGCGCGTGCGCGGCCCGAGCTTCTGCAACCTCGCGGTGCTCGAGGACACGCTGCCCGGCGCGCTCGTCGGTGACGCGGTCGCGATCATCGGCTCGACGGACATCGTCGTGGGGGAGACCGACCGGTGAGCACTTCCAGCTTCCTCGCGCTCGCGCAGGCCGGCACGCCGGTCGAGGTCGCGAGCGGCAGCAACGCGTTCCTCGAAGGGCTGAAGGCGGCGCTCGGAGAGCACCTGCCGGAGTGGGCCCTGTGGCTGGGCGCCGCCGGAGCGGGCGTCGCGATCGTGATGGGCCTGATCTCGGTCGTCGCGATGTTCTGCGTGTGGCTTGAGCGCAAGGTCGCCGGCCACATCCAGTGCCGCTACGGACCGATGTACACCGGCTGGCACGGCTGGCTGCAGTCGATCGCCGACGGCGTGAAACTCCTGCTCAAGGAGGACATGATCCCGCGCGACGCCGACCGCGCGCTGTTCATGCTCGCGCCCGGCCTCGTGCTGGCGGCGATCGTCGCGGCGATGACGGCCTTCCCGCTCGCCCCGGGCGTGTTCTTCGCCGACCTCGACCTCGGCGTGTTCTTCGTGATCGCGATGAGCTCGATGACGACCATCGGCGTCGTCATGGCGGGCTGGGCGTCGAACTCGAAGTGGACCGTGTACGGCGCGATGCGCGAGGCGGCGCAGGTCGTCGCCTACGAGATCCCGCTCGGCGTCTCGCTGCTCGTGCCGGTGATGGTCGCGGGCACGATGAACCTCAACGAGGCCAGCGCCGCGCAGTCGGACTACCTCGGCATGGGCTGGTTCCTGTTCAAGAACCCGTTCATGATCCCGGCCTTCGTGCTGTTCTTCGTCGCGGCGCTGGCCGAGACCAAGCGCGCGCCGTTCGACCTGCCGGAAGCCGAGAGCGAGCTCGTCGCCGGCTTCATGACCGAGTACTCGGGCATCCGCTGGTCCTTCTTCTTCATGGAGGAGTACGCCGCGATGTTCCTGATGAGCGCGGTCGCGGCCGTGTTCTTCCTCGGCGGCTTCGAGAGCCCGCTGACGCACTTCGTCGGACAGGCCTTCGGCACGGAGCTGTTCGTGCAGGGCGCGAACGGCGCGACGGAGCTCAACCTGCAGGCGCTCCCGTACCAGGCGGTCGCGGGACTGACGCTGCTCGTCAAGACCTTCGCCGGCATCTTCCTGATGATGTGGCTGCGCTGGACGCTCCCGCGCATCCGCGTCGACCAGGTGATGACGATGGGCTACAAGTACCTCACGCCGCTCGCGCTCGTCTGCGCAGTCGGCGCCGCTCTGTGGGAAGCCGGCAAGCAGGCGCTCTTGGGCTAGTCGATCATGCAGCAGACCGATACCGCTCAGGCCTACGTCAAGAACATCTGGGACAGCGTCAAGACGACGCTGGTCGGGATGAAGATCACCTGGCGCTACATGCTCCAGAAGCCGATCACCGTCCAGTACCCCGACGAGCGCCTGCCGATCCCCGACCGCTACCGCGGCATCCACTACCTCGAGCAGGAGAAGTGCATCAACTGCCTCGCCTGCGCGCGCGCCTGCCCCATCGACTGCATCGAGATGGAGGCCGTGCGCCACGGCAAGGAGCTCGAGTGGATCAGCTTCACGCTCGACTACCAGAAGTGCATGTTCTGCGAGCTGTGCGTGTACCCCTGCCCCAAGGATTGCATCCACATGGGCACGGAGTACGCGTTCGTCACGTTCGACCGCTCGGAGTTCAAGCATGACCTCCTGTCCTTCAAGGGCATGGCGCGCGAGGCGCGCATCCGCATGAAGGAAGCGGAAGCGGCCAAGGCCGCGAAGGACGCCGCGAAGGACGCCGCGAAGGCGGCCAAGGCCGCGGCTGGCGACAAGGGCGGCGCGGAGAAGGCGGAGTAGATGGAAGCCACCGATCGAATCTTCTACGGCCTCGTCGGCCTCGCCTCGCTGGCGGCGATCGGCGCGTGCACGCTCCTCGGCGGCGGCTCGGGCGCGGCCTTCGGACTGTTCGCGGTGCTCGTGCTCGCGGGTTCGCTCACCTGCATCTGGGAACGTTCGGTCGTGCGCAGCGCCTTCTGCCTGATCGGCACGTTCGGCGGCACCGCGGGCCTGTTCCTGATGCTCGGCTCCGACTTCCTGGCGATGAGCCAGATCCTGATCTACGTCGGCGGCATCCTCGCGCTGATCCTGTTCGGCGTGATGCTCACGCCGCCGGACCTGACCGAGCGCAAGCTGCCGCGCGTGCTGGCGGGCCTCGTGGCCGTCGGGGCCGGTGTCGCGTTCGTCGCGGCCAAGGTCGCGGCGACGGTCAACTGGGTCGAGGCGGCCACTCTCGCGGAACCGCAGCACGAGACCGAGCAGATCGGCGTCGCGTTCCTCGCCTACGACCAGTACGTGATCGCGTTCGAGCTCGCCGCCGTCGTGCTGACGGTGGCGCTGGTGGCCGCCGTGTACGTGGCGCGCCGCCGCAAGATCGACCTCCAGGAAGAAGGAGCGGAGGGCTGATGGGACTGGGAGCCTACATCGCGGTCTCGGCCGCGCTCTTCGCGCTGGGGGTCGTCGCGATCCTCGTGCGCCGCAACATCCTCTACGTGCTGATGGGGATCGAGATGATCCTCAACGCCGCCAACATCAACTTCGTGGCCTTCAACCGCTTCAACGGCGGCGGCCTCGACGGCCGGATGTTCGCGATCTTCGTGATCATCCTCGCGGCGGCCGAAGCCGCGGTCGCGCTGGCGATCGTCCTCAACGTCTTCCACCTGTTCAACTCGGTGAAGCCCGCCGAGGCGGACCTCCTGCGCGAATGATCGCGGACCTTGGAAACCCACCGATGACGCCGGAGTCCCACATCCTCGCGTTCGATCCGGGTCAGGACTTCAAGCTCCTGTTCCTGGCGTTCGTGCTGCCGCTGGTCGGCTACGTGATCCAGATCTTCTTCGGCAAGAAGTTGCCGCGGAAGGGTGACTGGCTGCTCACGAGCGGCCTGTTCGTCACCGCGAGCATCACCGTGCTGATGTTCGCCAAGTCGCTGTGGGCCGCGTACCACGGCGAGGAGTTCCGCCACCACTCCGGCGACGAGGCCGGGCTGTGGTTCCACTGGTTCTACTCGAGCGACACGGTCGCCAACGGCGTGCCCAACGTCTCGGCGGCGATCTTCTACGACCCGCTGGGCGCGGCGATGCTCATGGTCGTCGGCGTCGTCAGCTTCTGCGTGCACCTGTTCTCGATCGGGTACATGCACGGCACGCCGCGCTACCACATCTTCTTCGCGAACATCTCGCTGTTCACGTTCGCGATGCTCGGGCTGGTCCTCTCGGACAACCTGCTGTTCCTGTTCGTGTTCTGGGAAGTGATGGGCCTGATGAGCTACCTGCTCATCGGCCACTTCAGCCACGATCCCTCCAGCGGCTACTTCCACAAGTGGGCCACCAAGGCCTGCAAGAAGGCCTTCCTCACCACGCGCGTCGGCGACACCTGCCTGCTCGTCGGCATGGTGATCTTCTTCTGGAAGTTCGAGACCTTCCGCTTCACCGAACTGTGGCGCCTCTCGATCGAGGAGATCGCGCGCCATCAGGCGCTGCACCCCGGCGAGTACCCGCTGTGGATGACGGTCGGGGGCCTGTTCATCTTCGGCGGCACGATCGGCAAGTCGGCGCAGTTCCCGCTGCACATCTGGCTGCCCGACGCGATGGCCGGTCCGACGCCGGTGAGCGCGATGATCCACGCCGCGACGATGGTCGCCGCCGGCGTGTTCCTGCTCGGCCGTTGCTACCCGATGTTCACGCCCGACGTGCTGTCGGTGATCGCGGCGACGGGCACGCTGACGGCGATCTTCGCGGCGACGATCGGCACGACCGCCAACGACATCAAGGCCGTGCTCGCGTGGTCGACGATCTCGCAGTTGGGCTTCATGGTCGCGGCCGTGGGCCTCGGCGGCGTCGTCGCCGGCATGTTCCACATGGTCACGCACGCCTTCTTCAAGGCCTGCCTGTTCCTCTCCGCGGGCTCCGTCATCCACGGCTGCCACCACGAGCAGGACATGCGCAACATGGGCGGCGTGCGCAAGTACATGCCCGTGACCTTCGCGTGCATGCTCGCCTCGACGATCGCGATCGCGGGCATCCCGTTCTTCTCGGGCTTCTACTCGAAGGACCTGATCATCCTGCGCGCCTGGGAGAACATCCTCGGCGGCAAGTTCTCGGGCGCGAGCTTCTTCGCCGCGGTCGGCCTGCCGATCGCCGCGTGCCTGACCGCGTTCTACATGTTCCGCATGATCTTCATGACCTTCTCGGACAAGTACCGTCCGGGAACGGTCGAGAGCCCGTTCGCGCACCACGCGCACGACGAGCACGGTCATGACGAGCACGCGGCTCACGGTCACGACGACCACGGTCACCACGCTCCCGCGCACGCGGGCCACGGCCACGACGCCCATGCCCACGCGGCGAAGGCGCACGACACCCACGCGCACGACACCCACGCCAAGCACGACGACCACGGCGGACACGGAGCTCACGACGAGCACGCGACGCCGCACGAGTCGCCGCTGCCGATGCTGGTGGCGCTGTGCATCCTCGCCTTCTGCGGCGTGTTCGGCGGCCACTTCTGGCTGGCGGATCCGGTGCACAGCCTGAAGTTCTGGGAGCACGCGCACACCTGGTTCGAGGAGAGCGTGTCGTTCCAGTCGCTGTACGGCGCGGAGATCGGTGACAAGCTCGCCGCGGCGATCGCGGTCGACCACCACGCCGAGCATTCGGCGCACTGGGTCGCGCTGCCGGTCTCGCTGACCGTCGCGTCGCTCGGCATCCTGATCGCGTGGCTGATCTACGGTCGCGGCTGGGAACGCTCCCAGCGCATCGCCGGCAAGATCACGCACTCGATCCACGCCATCTACGAAGTGGTCAAGGGCAAGTACTTCGTCGACGAGACGCTCGGCACGGCCATCGTCGTCGACATGAAGAAGAAGGACGAGCCCCGCTACGAGCCGGACATCAGCGTCATCGGCGCGTCGGTGCACTTCGCCAACCTGCTCTCGTGGATCGATCGCAACGTGATCGACGCCACGGTCAATCTGGTCGGGCGCACGGGCGCCGCGATCGGCAAGGGCTCGGCCGCCTTCGACCGCACCGTCGTCGACGGCGCGGTCACCGGCGTCGGCCTCGTGACCCAGACCTTCGGGTCGGTCGCACGCCTGTTCCAGTCCGGCCGCGTGCAGCAGTACGCGACCTTCGCGGTCTTCGGCGGGCTCGCGCTCGCCGCCTGGCTCATCCTCCTCTAGTCAGATCGCAGACGTCCCACACTCCCCATGCAGTCCCAGATCCTGACTTGGATCACCTTCCTGCCGCTCCTCGGAATGGCGGTGATCCTGTTCCTGCCCAAGACCGCGATGACGGCCATCAAGGGCGTCAGCGTGGTGGCCACGTTCATCGCGATGGTGCTCGCGACGAAGCTGTACTTCGTCGACTTCGCGCACAAGAGCGTCGCCGAGATCGAGGCCTCGCGCGGTGCCGGCGACATCCTCGGCGCGCAGTTCGTGCAGAAGATCGACTGGATCAGCTCGATCGGCGTGCAGTACTACATCGGCGTCGACGGCCTGTCCGTCGCGCTCGTGTGGCTGACGACGGTGCTGCTGTTCGTCGGCGTCATCGCGAGCTTCGGCATGGAGAAGGCGGGCAAGGCCTACTACGCGCTGCTGCTCCTCCTGCAGGTCGGCATCGGAGGCGTGTTCGTCAGCCTCGACCTGTTCCTGTTCTACGTGTTCTGGGAGGTGATGCTCCTGCCGATGTACTTCCTGATCGGCATCTGGGGCGGCCCGCGGCGCGAGTACGCGGCGATCAAGTTCTTCCTCTACACGCTGGCGGGCTCGGTGCTGATGCTCGTCGCGATCGTCGCGCTGCGTCTGGACTCGGGCACGTTCTCGATTCCCGCGCTCACCGAGCTCGCGGTCTCGGGCAAGCTGACCGGCGCGAGCCTGCCGGCGGCGGGCAAGCTGCTCGGGATGCAGTTCTCGACCTGGGTGTTCTGGTTCCTGTTCATCGGCTTCGCGATCAAGGTGCCGGTGTTCCCGTTCCACACCTGGCTGCCGGATGCGCACGTCGAGGCGCCGACGCCGATCTCGGTCATCCTCGCGGGCATCCTGCTCAAGCTCGGCGGCTACGGCATGCTGCGCGCGTGCTTCCCGCTCGCCCCGGACGCATTCCACGACTCGGCCTTCATCCTCGGGGTGCTGGGCGTGATCAGCATCGTGTACGGCGCGTTCGTCGCGCTCGGCCAGTCGGACTTCAAGAAGATGGTCGCCTACAGCTCGGTCAGCCACATGGGCTACGTGCTGCTCGGCATGGCCGCCTTCACGGTCTGGGGCATGGAAGGCGCCGTGCTGCAGATGTTCAACCACGGCACCTCGAGCGCCGCGCTGTTCCTCATCGTGGGCGTGATCTACGACCGCGCCCACCACCGCGACCTCAACGGCTTCGGTGGCCTGTCGCAGCTGATGCCGCGCTACTGGGCGCTCACGACGCTCGGCTTCTTCGCCGCGCTCGGGCTTCCCGGTCTCGCGGGCTTCATCAGCGAGGCCATGACGCTGATCGGCGCCTTCCAGGCGAACGACACGCGTTTCCAGGTGCTCGTGCTGCTCTCGACGCTCGGCATCGTGTTCACGGCGGCGTTCCTGCTGTACGCGATGCAGCGCGTGTTCCTCGGCAAGAAGAACCCCAAGTACGAAGGCATCGAGGAGATCAGCTTCCGCGAGCTCTTCTGCCAGGCGCCGTTCCTCGCGCTGTGCATCGTGTTCGGCATCCTGCCGTACCTGTTGCTCGACTGGATGCACCCCAGCGTCCAGAACCTGCTCAACATCCTGAAGATCCAGGGCTAGGCCCCCGGGCCGGAGTACCCCTTGAACAACGCCTACCTCGACGGGCTCGCGTCGATCGCGCCGGAGATCGTCCTGACGGTCACGGCGCTCGGCGCACTCGTGCTCGACCTCGTCGCCAAGGGGCGCGATTCCGTGCGCGTGGGCTACCTCACGCTGGCCGGCCTCGCCGCGACGGCGTGGTTCCTGTTCGGCCAGTGGGGCGAGCCGTCCCACACCGTGTACGGCATGGTCGCGATCGACCAGTTCGGGAACTTCTTCAAGCTGTTCTCGACCGCCGCGCTCGCCATCGTCGTGCTGTTCGTGATGCACGACCGCAACGAGCGCCGCCACGGCGTCGGGGAGTACTACTTCCTGCTCGTCGGTGCGCTGATCGGCATCTTCTTCATGGTGAGCACGAGCAACCTGCTGCTCATGGTGCTCGGCTTCGAGCTGCTCTCGCTCTCGTCGTACTCGCTCTCGGGCTTCCACAAGGGCAACCGGAAGTCCGCCGAGGCGTCGATGAAGTACGTCATCTTCGGCGGCCTCTCGACGGGCATCATGGTCTACGGCATCAGCCTGCTGTACGGCCTGACGGGCACGATCGATCTCGCGAAGATGGCGGGGAGCGCGAACCTGATCGCGCAGGTGACGTCGAACCCGATCCCGTTCGGCATCGCGACCGTCCTGATCCTCGCGGGCTTCGCCTACAAGATCTCGCTCGCGCCGTTCCACTTCTGGACGCCGGACGTGTACGAGGGCGCGCCGACGCCGGTGACGGCCTTCCTCGCGGTCGCCTCGAAGGCGGCGGGCTTCGGAGCGCTGCTGCGCTTCCTCGGCGCGCTGTTCCTCGATGCCGAAGGCACTCCGCTGGGTGGGTACGGCAGCCGTGTGGGCACGATGCTCGCGCTGCTCGCGGCGGTCACGATGACGCTCGGCAACCTCGCCGCGCTGCGCCAGCCGAGCCTCAAGCGCATGCTCGCCTACTCGTCGATCGCGCACGCGGGCTACGTGATGATCGGCATCGCGTGCATGACGCGCGGCGGCTTCACGGCGGCGATGTATTACCTCGCGGCCTACTACTTCATGAACCTCGGCGCCTTCGGCTTCCTCGTGTACTTCGAGGGCGTCACGGGCTCCGACACGGTCGACAGCCTCAAGGGCATGGGCTTCAAGGCGCCGCTGATCTCGATGGTCATGGTGGCGTTCCTCGTGAGCCTCACCGGCCTGCCGCCGACGGTCGGCTTCTACGGGAAGTACCTGCTGTTCGTCGAGGGCGTCGACAACGGCCTGATGTGGCTGGTGGTCGTCGCGGCGCTCAACAGCGTCGTGAGCCTCTTCTACTACCTGCGCGTGGCGCGGGCGCTGTTCCTGTCGAAGGCTTCGGACCGCGAGGCGGCTCCGGCGCCGGTGCTCACGGGCTTCGTGGCCGTGCTGGGCGTCGCGACCGTGGCTTTTGGCCTGTACGTGACCCCGCTGCAGGACTGGGCGACGAAGAGCCTCGACCTGATCCGCAGCGCGACGGGTTCCTGAACCCCGCGCCCCTGCGCTCCCTCGGGGCCCGCGCTTCGCACCCTGACCGGGGTGAGGAGCGCGGGCCCCGAGACTAGGATGGAACCCATGGCCGTCGTGCTCCTGAGCCTCAGCGAAGTCCTCACGATCCTCGTGTTCGCCGCGTTTGCGGCCGGCGTGTTCCTGCTCCGCCGTCGCGGCGGCGGCGCCTGACGCTAGGGAACCTGCGGCCCCGTGCGGGCCGTGTGAACGAGTGCGAAGACGGTCGTGGCCTCGGTGGCTGCGCGAATCGGTTGCGCCCCATAGAATCGGGGGCGAGCGCCTCCCCCAGAGCGCTCGGCACCATGATCGCCACCTTGCTCCTGACCCTCGCGGCCCCGTCGGCGCCCGCGCAGGCCGTCTCGACGCCGCAGAACGTGCTGGTCATCCTCGCCGACGACGTCGGCTGCGACATGGTCGGGCTCTTCAGCGGTCACCCCGACGCCCCGCCGACGCCGCACATCGACGCGCTCGCGGCCTCCGGCGTCGCGTTCCAGGCGGCCTACACCGATCCGATCTGCTCGCCGACGCGCGCCTGCGTGCTCACCGGGCGGTATTCGTTCCGCACGGGCGTCGGCAACTACCTCGCGCCGACGCCGATCCTCGAGCATTCGCTGCAGCCCGACGAGGTGACGATTCCCGAGGCGCTGGCGAGCGTCGCGCCGTGGCCGTTCGACACGTCCGCGATCGGCAAGTGGCACCTGACGGCGCTGCCGCAGTCGATCGCGCTCGGCCCCAACCAGCAGGGTTTCGCGTGGTTCGAGGGCGTGGCCGGCAACCTCTACCTCGGGCAGAACTTCTACTCGTACACCGAGATCCGCAACGGCGTCCCGACGCTCGAGACGACGTACGCGACGACGGAGCAGGTCGACGACGCGCTCGCGCGGGTCGCGGTGATGCGCGAGCCGTGGTTCCTGTATCTGGCGACGAGCGCCGGCCACCAGCCGTGGCACGCGCCGCCGCCGGCGCTGCACACCTACAACTTGGTCGGTGTGCCGGACGCCAGCCCGAACGAGCACTACCGCGCGTCCGTGCAAGCGCTCGACAGCGAGCTCGGGCGACTGCTCGCGGGCATTGATCCGGCGGTGCTCGCACGCACGACCGTGATCCTGATGGGCGACAACGGCTCGCCCAACGAGGTCGTCACTGCGCCGTCGATCTCGGGCAAGAGCAAGGGCACGCTGTTCGAAGGCGGCGTGCGCGTGCCACTGATCATCTCGGGCCCGCAGGTCGCCTTCCCCGGCAGCCAGTGCTACTCGCTCGTCAACTCGGTCGACCTGTTCCCGACCGTGCTGGACCTGTGTGGCGTGCCGCCGAGCGCGCAGGCGACGCTGCGGCCGCACGACGGCCTCAGCCTGACGCCGTACCTCGCCGCGCCTTGGAGAGCGCCGCTGCGCTCGTGGGTCTTCGCGACGAAGTTCCTGCCCAACGGCTTCGGGCCGTACACGTCGATCGGACGCATGATCCGTTCGTCGCGCTGGAAGCTGATTCGGCGCGACGGGCAGTCGGACCTGTTCTTCGACATGGCGAGCGCGCAGGGCGAGAACCTGAACCTCGCCGGGGCGCCGATGGGCCTCACGGAACGTGCGGCCTACGGGCGGCTCGCGCGGCAGCTCGACGAGCTCGTCCGCTGACCCCCGCTTGCCCTGCGGGGTAGACTCGTCCTGACCGGAGGTCCGTCCGCGGGCCGCCGGAAGCAATTTCCATGAAGCTCCTGTCCCGTGCCGTCTCGATCTGCGCGCTGGGCGTCCTCGCGACGTGCGGCGGGGGCGGCGGCGGCGGGAGCGGCGGTGGGGGAGGCACGGCCAACGCGACCAACGTGCTCCTGATCGTCGCCGATGACCTCGGGGTCGACA
The DNA here is from genome assembly GCA_013360535.1 of Planctomycetaceae bacterium. Taxonomy (GTDB): domain Bacteria; phylum Planctomycetota; class UBA1135; order UBA1135; genus F1-120-MAGs118. Next base: position 8,017 of record JABWBL010000005.1, on the reverse strand, counting down.
TGCTGAGCGCCTGGGGCGTGCACCCCAACGTGCCGCCGACGCCAAACCTCGATGCGCTGATCGCGCAGGGCGTGCTGTTCGAGCGCGCCTACACGGCGCCGAGCTGCTCGCCGACGCGTGCGGCGGTGCTCACCGGGCGACTGGGCTTTCACACCGGCCTCGGCAAGCCGATCGACCAGTGGCTGCCCGAGCACGCGCTCGAGCTCGACGAGCGCACGCTCCCGGAAGTCCTGAGCGCGGGCAGCGCGGCGCCGATCCACAACGGCGCGATCGGCAAGTGGCACTTGGGCTCCGAGAGCTTCTTCGGCGCCGACCACCCCAACCTGCAGGGCTTCGAGTGGTTCCAAGGCACGCTCGGCAACCTGTTCTTCGGCGACACGTACTTCCAGTACACGAAGGTCACCAACGGCGTCGCGGGCACGAGCACGACCTATGCCACGACCGAGCAGGTCGACGACGCGCTCGCGCGCATCGACGCGATGCCGCAGCCGTGGTTCCTGTACCTGTGCTTCAACGCGCCCCACGATCCGCTGCACGCGCCGCCGCCGGCGCTCCACACGTACAACCTCTCCGGTCCGCCGGAGCAGACGCCGCACGAGCACTTCTGCGCGGCCGTGCAGGCGATCGACACCGAACTCGGACGGCTGTTCGCCGGCATCGATCCGGCGGTGCTCGCCAACACGACGGTGATCTTCATGGGCGACAACGGCTCGCCCAATCAGGTCGTGATCCCGCCGTCGATCGCGGGCCAGTGCAAGGGCACGTTGTTCGAGGGCGGCGTGCGCGTGCCGCTGGTGATCGCGGGCAAGAACGTCGATGCGGTGGGGCAGCGCTGCAGCGCGCTCGTGCAGTCGGTCGACCTGTTCCCGACGATCGTCGAGCTGATGGGCGCGAACCTCGCGCAGGGCCTGGGTGACGGCCGGCCGATCGAAGGCCAGTCGCTCGCGCCCTACCTCGCGGACGCCGCGCATCCGGCGCTGCGCGAGTACGTCGTGGCCGAGCGCTTCTCGCCGAACGGCTACCCGCCCTACAACAGCTACACCGCGATGGTGCGCGACGTGCGCTGGAAGCTCCTGCGCCGCGACAACCAGCAGGATGCGCTGTACGACATGCAAGGCGTCGACTTCGAGGGCACGAACCTCAACGACGGCGACCTCACGCAGGAAGAGACCGACGCACTCGCGCGCCTGCAGGCCGCGCTCTCGGCGGCGCTGCCGGGGCAGTGAGTCAGGCGAGCAGCTTCGCGAGCCGCGTGTGCGCCGCGCGCGCGTCGTCGGAGAGCGGCGCGTCGAGCAGGTTCACGCGCTCCTGCGGATCGTTCGCGAGGTCGTAGAGCGCTTCCTTCGCCTCGCCCGGATCCGCGTCGGGCACGAGGCAGTGCTTCCAGCGTGCATCGCGCACCGCGCGGCGCCATGTTTCGGGCTTCGGTGCGATGCCGTAGCTCGGGAACGCGTCGGCGCGCAGGAGCTCGCGCGGCTCGTTCCCCGGCAGTTCGATTCCGAGCAGGTCGGCCGCAAAACAGCGGGAATCCTGCGCGGAAACGAAGTCGGAGCAGCCGCGCAGGAAGCGCACGGTGGACCACAGGTCGACGGCGCTGACGAGCCGCTCGGTCGCCCCTTGGGCAACGCCGCGACCCCACGCGAACAGCGGAGTGTGCACACCGACCTCCGCGAGCGAACCCTTGCCTTCGCCGGAGGTGCCGTTGTCGCACACGAGCATGACGACGTAATCCGCGGCGATGCCGGCGCGGATCAGCTCGCCCAGCCGCCAGTCGAGGTGCCGGAAGAGGTCGCTGTAGCCGTTGCGGCCGGGATAGGTCGCGCCGGGAGGTTCGTTCGCCGGTGGCGGGTTGGTGTGGGGCGCGTGCGCGGCGTTGAAGCTGACGTGGACGAACTCGACGCCGCGGCGCACGTCCTCGAGCGCCTCGCGCGCGGTCACGTTGGTCGCGAACTCGGTGACCTCGACGTGCTCCGCCGCAGCGCCGCGCTTCACGCGCCCCGCGCTCCACGCGTAGTAATCGTGGATGTTGCCCTTCGGCCCCGAATACTCGTCGTAGGCGTCGCGCTCGGGCGTGCTCTCGACGACGAGATCGGGCCAGCTCTTGGCGCCCGCCGACAGGTGCCACTTGCCGCGTTTCGTGCGGCGTCCCGGCATCTGGTGCGTGATCCACGTGCCGCTGGGGCCGTTGAACGGTCCCATCTGGTTCGACGGCACGTTGGCGCCGACCGAGTTGCCGGGGCGGAAGGACTCGAGGCCCGTGAGCACTTTCGCGCGGAAAACGCTGCAAACCGGCGCTGACCAGAACGTGCGGTACTCGCGTGCGCTCGCGCGCAGGCTGTCGAGCTGCGCTCCGTCGCCGCTCGCGAGGCACTCCTCGAAGAACGGCCAGCCGACGTCGTCGATGTCGACGAGCAGCACCTTGCGAGCCTCGGGGCGCGACGCGGCGCAGCCGACGAGCTGCGTGGCGGACAACGCCGCCGCCCCGGCGAGGAGCAGCTGGCGGCGGTCGAGCTCGAGCCGCGCGCCCATCACGAAAGGCGCGGCTTTTCCGCGTGAATCCAGAGGAATCCGGAGCGGTGCACGGCGCACCACGTGTCCCAGTCGGGGTAACACTCGCTCGGGGTGAAGCTCGCGTGCTCGCCGAGGCCGCGCGAGTCGACGATGCGTTCCGTGGAGACCGAAACGAAGCCCGCGCGCTCGAAGGCCTCGCGCCACTGCGCCTCCGAGAGCCGCAGCATCGGCACGCCGGTCTTCTGCGGCCAGAACTCGGTGCGCGTGTTCTCGGCGTAGTACTCGATCACGACGTCGACGGCACCGCCGGGGCGCAGCACGCGCTGCAGCTCGGCGAGCGCGGCGGCGAGGTCGGGCGCGTAATAGAGCGCCTCGAGCGAGAAAACGCGGTGAAAACGGCCCTCGGGCAGGTCGAGGTGCTCGAAGGAGCCGACCACGTAGCGCGCGCGGATCGTGTTGCTGTGCTGGCGCTCGGCCTCGGCGACCATGGCGGGCGAAATGTCGACGCCCGTGGCCTGCGTGCCCGCCGCGGACTTGGCGAGCAGGCGCGTGGTCCAGCCGGTGCCGCAGCCGAGGTCGAGGATCTGCTCCCCCGGACGAATCTTCAGCTTGCCGAGCACCTGCCGCGCGACGTCGCCGTGTTCGGCCTCCATCTCGGCCCCGCGGCCGGCTGCAGCCCAGCGGTCGAAGGTCTCGGCAAGGATTTCGTGCGTCATCGTGCGTCGCGCGAGTGGGGTCCGGCGCTCGGGCAGGATACTGTAGAGCGAAGGCCCCCCGCGATGGATCTCCGCCAGCAGCCCAAGCGCGCCACGCAGGGCGTCGTCACGTCGCGCGCCAGCCTCCTGCAACGCCTGAACGCGCTGCGCAAGCGCTCGCCGTTCAGCCCGTACTGGATGGAGCGCAGCTGGCTCCGGCGCGCGATGGAAGGACTTTCCCACCACGCGAGCGGGCGCATGCTCGACGTCGGCTGCGGCGAGCGGCCCTACGCCGAGTTCTTCGAGTCGCGGGTCGAGCAGTACCTGGGCCTCGAGTACCCGCCGGTCGCCGACAACCTCAACCCCGACGTGTGGAACCAGCCGGAGCTCCTGCGCTCGCTGGTCGACGTGTGGGGCGACGCGCAGCGCCTGCCGTTCGCGGACGCGAGCTTCGACACGGTGCTCGCGGCGGAGATGCTCGAGCACATTCCCGCGCCCGACGCGTGTGTCGCCGAGATCGCGCGTGTCGTCAAGCCGGGCGGGCGTTTCCTGCTGACCGTGCCGCTGATCGCGCCGCTGCACCAGTGGCCGTTCGACTTCTACCGCTACACGCCCAAGGGCATCGAGGCGATCGTCGAGCGCCACGGGTTCGAGGTCGAGCTCATCACTCCACGCGGCAACTTCGCGTCGGCGACCGGTGCGACTCTCTCGCACTGGCTCGTGCGCTCGCTGGCGGCCTCGAAGCTGCACCACGACGGCTCGGTCGCGCTCTCGCGCTGGCGAGCGCCGTTCGTGCTGCCGCTGGTGTTCGTGACGCAGGTGTTCTTCTGGATCTGCGAGCACCTCTCGAACGACACCGCCGCCAGCCTCGGTTACTCGGTCGTCGCGCGGCGCAAGCTCAGCGCTTCGACGAAGTGAAGCGCGCCATCAGCTCGTCGAGCGGGCGCAGCGCGACGTCCCAGTCGTAGCGCGCCTCGACGAAGGCGCGGCCGCGTGCGCCGAGCTCACGCGCTTGCGTCGGATTCGCGAGCAGCGACACGACGGCGTCGACTTGTTCGTCGATCGTGTTGGCGAGCAGGAAGTCGCGCCCGGCTTCACCTTCGACGCCTTGTGTCGCCGAAGTCGTGCCGACGACCGGAAGACCCATCGCGAGCGCCTCGAGCACCTTGTTCTGGATGCCACGCGCGATGCGCAGCGGCGCGACGCTCACGCTCGCGCGCGCCAGCCACTCGCGGGGATCGTCGACGAAACCCGTCACCGTCACGCCCGGTTCGCGCGCCAGCGCCTGCACCTCCGCGGTCGGTCGCGAGCCGACGATCGAGAGCTTCGCCGCGGGAAAGCGCTCTCTCACACGCGGCAGGATCTCGCGCACGAACCACGTGCAGCCGTCGACGTTCGGCAGGTAGTCCATCACGCCGACGAACACGAGGTGCCCAGCCTCCGCACGCGCCGGATCGGGTCGGTAGAACGCGAGGTCGACGCCGTTGCGCATCACGAGCGAGCGCGCGCCGGGGATCTCACGCTCGAAGACCTGCTGCTCGAGCGGTGTGCACAGCACGTTCTCGTCGAAGGAATGCGCGATGCGGCGCTCGAACTCGCGCAGCGTGCGGTGCTCGCGCCCGTAGACCCAGCTCATCGGCCAGCGCGATCGCTCCGCGTACTGGCGCCACTTGTCGGAATCGAGCTCGGCGAAGTGCATCACGCGCCGCAGCTTCGTGTGGGGCTCGAGGAACGCGCCCATCGACGACGAGTAGGCGTAACCGACGTCGCAAGAAGGCGCGAGCTCGTCGACGATCCGCTGCAGTTCCTTCGAACCGTACACGCCGAGCGTCAGCGGCTTCGAGCCCGCGAGCAGCGGCAGAGCGGCGAGTTTCTGCTTGCGCAAATCAAGCGCGACCGTGCGCGTGGGAAAGCCGAGCCGTCCGAGCTCCTCCGCCGCGCGCCGGTCCTCGTCATCGTGTGCGAACGCGACGATCCGCACGTCGTGGCCCGTGCGGCCGAGGCGCTCGACGAGCCGCCAGGTCGTGATCTTGTCCCCGCGGTTGGGCGGATAGGGGACTCGCTGCGAAAGGAACAGGACGCGCACGGGGCCGGAGACGGTAGCGCACGGGTCGGGGGGTGTGCATCACCGGATCGGCAAGATGCACCGCCTTCGAGGCGCTCAGAAGGGCACTTCGCCGTCGGCGACGTCGATCGGGCGCACGCGGCTCGTGTCCGGCTCGCGCACGATCTGCGGACCGCCACTGCCGGGTGCGAACTCGCGGTCGAGGCCGCGGCGGCGAATGTCGGCGAGCATCTCCATGTGCGCGAAGGCCGCGTGCAGGCATTCGTCGGTCGTGCCACGCACGAGCTTCGCGCCCGAGCCCGTCCACGGGTCGTCGCCGCTCTCCTCGAAGCCCGTCGCGACCGGCAATTCGCGCAGGAACAGGCGGTGCGCGCCGTGCACGACACGCGGGTCGAGCACGAACACCGCCCCGCGGTCGGTCTCGCGCCGCATCAGGCGGCCGAAACCCTGCCGGAACTTCGCCAGCGCCCGCGGCAAGTAGACGCGGCGGCGCTGCTCGCTCGCGCCGAGCGCGGCGCACTGCGCGTGGTGGAAACGGTCGGGCACGCCGTAGGGGAGCTTGGCGATCACGAGGTACTCGAGCGTCTCGCCGGGGAAGTCCGCCCCGTACCAGAACGTGTCGACGCCGAAGAGGATCGAGTCGACGCGCGCACGGAAGAGCTCGCCGAGCTCCTCCTTCGCGATGCCGGGCATGCCTTGGAAATACAGGGGAATTCCGCGCTGGCGGAAGAAGCCCGCGAGCTCCTCGCCGGTGCGCCGCGCCTCGTCGGCGTTGGTGAACAGCACGAGCATGCGGCCGCGCGTGCGCTCGCCCAGATGTGCGACGAAGCGCCGCACGTAGGCTTGGAACTGGTCACGCGTGCGCGCCGGGTCGGGTGCGTCGGAAGGCGCGCACACGACGACGCGGCTGTAGTCGAACGGCGCCTCGGCGTGGAAGGTATCGACGAGGCTCGGCTCGCGCTCTTCGTCCTCCAGCGGCTGCGCGGCGCGGTCGAGCCCGAGGTACGCGCGCGCGACGTCGAAGCCGCCGCGCAGCCAGGTCGTCGCCGAGATCAGCACGCCACTCTCGAGCGCCGGGTAGTACATGCGGCCGAGCAGCTCCTGCGGCAGCAGCACACGCGCGGAAAGCACGTCGTTTCCGCGGGAATCGGTCTCGACGTCGTAGAAGCGCTCCTTCACGAACGCCGGCTTGCCGTCGGAGGTCGGGATCCAGTTCTGCAGCGCCGTCAGCCATTCGAGCATGTCGCCGCGCGCGAGCTCGAGCTGGCGGCGGATGCGCGCGATGCCCCGGGCACGCACCGTGTCGAGCGTGCTCGCGAGCTGCGCGAGCGCAACGTCGAGCTCCGTCGCGGCCGTCGAAAGCTGCGAGTGCGCACGCACGAGCGCCCGCGCGCCGGCGAGCGCGCGCGGGTCGAGCTCGGGCGTCGCCACCGGATCGATTCCGCCGACGTACTCGCGCAGGAGCGAGTGTTCGTCGCGCGACTCGCGCTTGCGCCGCTGCTCTTCGCGCCAGTTCTTGAACGTCTCCAGCGCCGTCTCCAGAGCATCCAGAGCGCCGTTGGCCTCGTGCCATTGCGTCTGGCAGGCCTCCAGCGGTTCCGAGGCCGGTTCGCCGCGCAGCACGAGCTTTTCGAGGCGATCGAGCGGCGCGCGCGAGTTGTTGCGCTCGGGCTGGCGCAGCGAGCGCAGGAACTCGCGCACCTCGCGCGACGTCACGCTCCAGCTCCACGCATTACCCGCCTGATCGTGCAGGTGCTCGCACTCGTCGAAGATCACGTGCTTGAAGTACGTCGGCCGGATCAGCGCGAAGGCGTGGTTGGTGATCAGGATGTGCGAGCGCTCGGCGCGCACGCGCGCGGCCTCGGCGCCGCAGGTCTCGCGATCCTCCTTCGAGCGGCAGCAGCCGACAGCCGAGCGCACCGCACGCACGAGCCCGTCGAGCTCATTGCGCAGCGCACTTCCCGACCCGGTCGCGAACGCCGGACGCTGCGGGAAACGGTCGAGATCGCCGCTGTCGTCGACGCAGGCGAACACGAACACGCTCGCCCACGCGAGCCACGTCTCGCCTCCGTCACCCTCCGACGGCACGTGCAGGCGCAGCGCGCGCCAGCAGAGGTAATTCGCGCGGCCCTTGAGCACCGCCACGCGCGGCAGCTCGAGCACTCCTGCGCGCGACAGCGCCGCGAGGGCCCGCGGAACCTCCTGATCGCTCGCCTGCTCCTGCAGCGCGCGTGTGTAGGTCGAGATCGCGACGCGCACGTTGTTGCGCACCGACCACAAAATCGCCGGCACGAGGTACGCGAGCGTCTTGCCCGTGCCCGTCGGCGCGTGCACGAGCAGCAACTTGCGCTGCCCGAGCGTGCGCGCGACCTGCTGCGCGACCTCGTGCTGGCCCTTGCGGTAACTCGGCCGCTCCGCGCTTCCGTGGAAAGCCTGCGGCAAATGCACGGAGAAAATGTCGTCGACGAGCCCGAGATCGGCCTCGCCCAGCGGCGTCGGCTCGTCGAGCGCGACCGGCACCGTCTCGTGGAGCTTCGCCTCGGCCGCGACTTGCGCGCAGCGCGGCCGCACACGATCGATCTCGGCGCGCACGAGATCCTCGGCATCTTGCGCATCGCCCTGCAGGAATTCGTCGAGCGCCCCGTCGCGCAGCGACGCGAACAGCTCGCCCGAAGCCGCGCTCCAGCGGCTGGGCGCATCGACGAGGCGCAACACTCGCGCGAGCCGCGCCGCCGCGTCGAGGTCG
>JABWBL010000361.1 GCA_013360535.1 Planctomycetaceae bacterium | reverse complement strand
GCTGGTCGCTGCACGGCCTCGCCGAATGCCAGCGCCGCACCGGCCGCGCCGCCGAGGCCGCCGCCACCGAAACCCACTTCCGCAGCGCCTGGAAGCGCTCCGACATCACCCTGCGCGCCTCCTGCTTCTGCCGCACCCGCTGAGCCCGGCTCCCGACCCCTCCGCGGCCTCGAATCGGCCTTGGCACGGTCAAGAACTCCATTTCCATGTCGTCGGCACGAAATATTTCGTGCCGACGACAGTCCCGTGTGGCAGTCTTTGGGCCCCATGACGAGTCTCGAGGCTTTCCGCCGAACTGCGACCCGTCACGAGGCCCCGCGAGGCAGCGAATGACCAGCGCGCACCGCTCCGAAGCCGAACTCTCGGACCTTCTGCGCAGGGCTCTCGAAGGACGGGGCTTTCTCGTGCGCCCCGGAGAAGGCGCTGGTCGACACGATCAACCCGACTTCGAGGCGACCCTCGGGGAGCGGCGCTACCTGATCGAGTTCAAGGCCGCCGGGCGCAACCGTTCCGAGATCCTGCACGGGCTTGTCGCCGCAGCCCTGATGCAAGCGCGACGGCACGCGGCGAACACGCCCGGGGCGAAGGCCCTGCCGATCGTCGCCGTGTCGGGCATCACGGATCGAACGGAACGGTTGGTGCGCGACTGGATGGAGCGAGAGGCACCGGACGCCGCTTGGGGGCTGATCAGTCGCGACGGAGAGCTGCTGCTGCGCGGCGTGCCCGGCCTCGAGGCGGGCGTGGTGCGCCGGGGTCCGACCCGACCGCGGTTGCCTCGCCAGCACGAGCTCGATCCGTTCACGGATCTCGGACAGTGGTTGGCCAAGGTGCTGCTGGCTCGGCGCTTCCGGGGAGCGGACCGCAGATTCCTTTCGGCGCCACAAGTTCCCATCCGTCGTGCGCGACATCTGGCCCAGGCCGCGAACGTGTCCGAGCCGACCAGCGCGCGCTGGGTGAAGCTCATGCGCGAGCGCGGGTTCCTCGAGGACGGCCGCGACGGGCTGAGCCTCGTCCGCACTCGCGAGTTCCTGGAGCAGTGGCGGCGGGCGAACGGCGCGGTTCCGCGACGCGAAGTCGTCGCGCGATTCGTGCTTCCGAGCGCCGCGCCCGACCAGCAACTCCGTGCGGCGCTCGCTCGAGCGCCGATTTCGCGGCAAGTCGTTTCGGAGCTGAGGTCGTCGAGCGGCGTGAGCACGACCGTGGAGTGGAACGGCGACGGACCTCGAGCCTGTCTCGCCCTGTTCGAGGCGGCATCCGCGCTCGGCGGGAAGCACGTCATCGGAGCTCCGATCCATCTCTATCTGGAGTCGATCACCGATGCCTCGCTCCAGGCGCTCGGGCTCGCGAGATCGAACGAGCAGGACGGACAGGTTCGAGTGATCGAACCCGCACGACCCGAGAGCGTCTTTCGCGCGATGGTGTTGGCCCAGACCAGGCAGGAGCTGCTCGTGCCAGTCTGCGACATCATCCAGACTTGGCTGGACGTCGCCGACCACCCCGCGCGTGGCAAGGAGCAAGCGGACGAGATCGAGCGCTCGGTGCTGTCGAGAACGATCTTCGCGGAGCAGGGTCATGCCGACGACGCCTGAGAACGACCTGCTGGTCAAGCTCGCGAGCGCGATCGCCTTTGCGCCGCACCGCTTCGTTGTCGTCGGAGGAGCGGCACATCAGCTCTTCCGTTGCTCTGAACTGGCGCAGCCAACGGACATTCCGGTCCTGCGCACGACGGACGCCGATGTCGCGGTCCACCTGGACACACCGGCTTCGACACCGCGGCTCGATGAACGGCTCGAGGCTCTCGGGCTGCGCGGGGAGCTGAGCGGCGACGCAACGCCGGCGGTGACGCGTTATGTGCTCGAGAGCGCACCCGAGCACTTCGTCGAGTTCATCGCGCGCCGTCCCGGAAACGGGGCGACTCGCGACGGAGCGCGCCCGCCGACGAAACACGTCGCGGGCGTCGTCGTGCAGCTGCTCCCGCACGTTGACCTGCTTCTCGCGGAGCCGTGGCGCGTCGAGCTTCGAGAGGCGGATGGATTCGCCGTCGAAGGCGCTCCGCTCTCGCTCCAGATCGTCAATGCGGCGAGCTACCTGGCGCAGAAGCTGCTCGTGCTCGAGAAGCGAGAACCGGCCGAGCGCGCCAAGGACATCGTCTACATCCACGACACGCTCGTGCTCTTCGCTCCGCACCTCGAACAGCTCAACACGCTGTGGCGAAAGGTGGAAACCCCGTCGTCCAAGCGCGCGCGCAAGACAGCCGAACTCGCCCGTGCACTGGGTGCAGCCGTTGGAGACGATGTTCGCAGTGCCGCGCAGCTGTTGCGCTCGATCGAACGCCCGTATCGACCGGATGCGCGAGCGCTGGTGGCGACGCTCGACGAAGGACTGCGGCGGGTTTTCCGGCAATAAGGTCGCGCAGCGAGTCACTTGCGCGCCGCGATCAGCACGTCGAGCTCGCGCTTGAGGGCGGCGAGGATGTCGTCGTAGCTGAAAGTGCCGGCGTCGGCGGGGCCGCGCTTCAGGTTGACGAAGTTGGGGCCGCACCACAGGCCGAGGTCGGCGTCGTCGGTCTCGCCGGGGCCGTTCACGCGGCAGCCCATGACGGCGATGGTGAGGTCGTGCTCCTTGGCGTAGGCGGTCAAACGCTTGACGTCGGCGGCGAGCTCGACGAAGCGGGCGTTCTCGACGCGCGAGCAGGAGGGGCAGGCGATGATGTTGAGGCCGTCGAAGAAGTTCGGCGGGACGGAGCGGAAGCGGCCGGCTTCGATGTCGGCGATGAGCTCGCGGCCGACCTTGATCTCGAGGCCCTTGTCGTCGAAGGGGACGGTGAGCGAGACGCGCAGGGTGTCGCCGATGCCGCGCGCGAGCAGCTGCTCGAAGGCGATGCGCGTCTTGATGATGCCCTCGGGCGGCATGCCGGCCTCGGTGACGCCGAGGTGGATCGGGACGTCGGGGCGCGCGGCGGCGAAACGCACGTTGGCGTCGACGACCAGGCGCGGGTCGGAGTCCTTGATCGACACGACGTAGTCGCTGAAACCGAGGGCGTCGACCATGGCGCAGTGGTCGACGGCGCAGGCGACGATGGCGGCCACGTGGTCGTCGCCGAAGCGCTCCTTGTAGTGCGGAGCGATCGAGCCGGCGTTGATGCCGATGCGCAGCGCGAGGCCGTGCTCGCGCGCGACGCCGACCAGGTACGCGACCTTTTCCTCGACCGACTTGCCCTTCTCGTGGTGGTGGAGGTGGCCGGGGTTGTAGCGGAGCTTGTCGACGAAGGGCGCGACCTTCTCGGCGAGCCGGTAGTTCTCCTGCAGGTCGACGGACAGCAGGCTCTTCGTCTGCGCGCGGATCTGCGCGAGCGCCTCGACATCGGCCTGGCTGTCGACCGCGATGCGGATCAGGTCGGCGCCGGCTTCCTCGAGGATGCGCACCTGGCGCAGTGTGGCCGGGATGTCGCGCGTCTGGGTCGCGGCCATCGACTGGACGGCGATCGGGTTCGAACCCCCGATCGCGAGGTGGCGGATGTGGACGGTGCGGGTCTTGCGCGGAGGGATCATCGAGGGCGCCAAAGGGGCGCGACATCCTAGGCAACGCGAGCGGCCGTCCCCAGTCCGGGACGGCGCACCTCTACATCTTGGGGAAACGCGCGAGCTCGCCCCCAAGCCGTGGGGCTCGGCTCGCTTCCCGGAATTCCTTTGGGATTTCCTGCCACGTCCGGCCCGGAGCCTGCGGACTCCACGCGGGGAGAAGCAGAGCACCGGACACTTGACCCCGGCCGACAATCCCCTCGCTCGGCCGGAGCGGTCCGATTCCCCTCGCTCCGGGCTCCACTTCCTCTAGGCAACCCCGCCCTCGGGCGGGGTTGCTGTCTTTGATCTGCACCTCGCTCGCGCATGATGCGCGCCATGCGCGTCGACACGCTGGTCATCGGAGGCGGAGTGATGGGGGCCGCGATCGCGCTCGAGCGCGCGCGCGCGACGGATCCGATCACCGAGCCCGTACTGCTGCTCGAGCGCCGCTCGCCCGGCGCGGGTTCTTCGGGGCGCTCGGGCGCGATCCTGCGGCAGTTCTATTCCGACCCCGAGCTGATCGCGATGGCGCGCGAGAGCCTCGGCCTCTACGCGAGCTTCGAGCTGCGCACCGGCCGTCCGCTCGGCTTCACGCGCTGTGGCGTGCTCACGATCGCGGGACCCGCTCGCCCCGAGACGCTCACGCTGCTCGAGCGCAACGTCGAGCGCATGCGCTCCAGCGGCGTCGAGGTCGAGGTGCTCGACGCGAACGGCATGCGCGAGCTGGTGCCCGGGATCGAGGTCGACGCGCGCGCGCGCGGCGCCTGGGAGCCGGGC
>JABWBL010000360.1 GCA_013360535.1 Planctomycetaceae bacterium | reverse complement strand
CGGAGTCGAGCTCGACGTCGACCGCAAGGCGGGCACGTTGACCGCCGCGCTGGCGCAGCTCGTGGCGATCGCGCGGGCGCTCGATCTCGAGGCGCGCGTGCTGGTGCTCGACGAGCCGACCTCGAGCCTCGATGCGAGCGAGGTCGAGCGCCTGTTCGCGCTCGTGCGTCGGCTGCGCGAGCGTGGACTCGCGGTCGTGTTCGTCGGCCATTCGCTCGAGCAGGTGGAGGCGCTCAGCGACACGATCACCGTGCTGCGCGACGGCCGGCGCGTCGGAACGCACCGCGCGAGCGAGCTGACGCGAGAGCGGCTCGTCGCCGAGATGCTCGGACGCGAGCTCGCCAGTTCGGTCGGCGGTTCCGCGCACGTGGGCAACGGGCAGGCGTTCCTGCAAGCGCGTGGCCTCGCTCGGGCGGGAAGGATCGAACCTTTCGAGCTCGCGATTCGGCCCGGAGCCGTCGTGGGCCTCGCTGGCCTTCTCGGCTCCGGCCGCAGCGAGCTCGCGCGTGTCCTGTTCGCCGCCGATCGGCCCGATCAGGGGACGTGGATCGTCGATGGCGTCGAATGCAGGCTCTCCGGGCCGCGGGAGGCGATCCACAACGGCCTCGCGTTCTGCTCGGAGGATCGCAAGCTCGATGGGCTGTTCCCGTCGCTCTCGATCGCCGAGAACATCGCGATCGCGTCGCAGGGGCGCCGCTCGCGCCTGGGCTTCGCGTCGCGCCGCGAGACCGACACGCTCGCACGCGCGAGCATCGAGCGCCTGCGCATCGCCTGCTCAGGGCCCGACCAGCCTGCCGGGACGCTGAGCGGCGGAAACCAGCAGAAAGTGCTGCTTTCGCGGGCCCTCGCGCTCGAGCCGCGCCTCGTGATCCTCGACGAGCCCACGCGTGGCATCGACGTCGGCGCGAAGGCCGAGGTCGAGCAGCTGGTCGAGGAACTCGCGACGCGCGGGACCGCAGTGCTGTTCATCTCGTCGGCGCTCGAGGAGGTCCTGCGGCACGCGGGGCGGGTGCTCGTGTTGCGCGACCGGCGAGTGGTTGCGTCGCTCGAGGGCGCGGAGCTGGAGGCAGGCGAGGTCCTGCGGCGCATCGCGGGGGACGCCAACCGTGGCTGAGGCGCGTTCGCCGTGGTGGAAGTCGAGCGCGGCCCGCGCTGCACTCGGTTGGTTGCTCGTGCTCGCTCTCGCGGCGGCACTCTCGCCGGGCTTCTTCGCGCTCGAGTGGCGCGACGGTCGCGTGTACGGCACTCTTGTCGACGTTCTGCTGCGTTCGTCGCCGACGTTGCTTGCGGCGCTCGGGATGACGCTCGTGATCGGCACCGGCGGGGTCGACCTGTCGGTGGGGGCGGTCGCGGCGATCTCGGGCGTGCTCGCGGCGCGCCACCTCCAAGGGGACGGCTGCGCGCCGACGGCGCTCGCGCTGGGACTCGGAGCCGGAGTTCTGCTCGGCGCGTGGAACGGCGTGCTCGTGCGCAAGCTCGGGCTGGTGCCGATCGTCGCGACGCTCGTGCTGTTCACGTCGGGACGCGGGCTCGCGCAGCTCGTGAGCGCCGGCAACGTGCTGACCTTCCGTTCGGACGCTTTCGCGTCGCTCGCGACCGGAACCGTCGCGGGCCTGCCGAATCCGATCTGGCTCACGCTCGCGAGCCTCGCCACGCTCGCCTTCGTCGTGCGCCGCACGAACTTCGGCCTCTACTTGCAGGCCTGCGGCGACAACCCGCGTGCTGCGGAGCTCGCCGGACTGCCGGTCTCTAGCGTCCTGATCGCGGCCTATGCATGTTGCGGAATGCTGGCCGCGCTCTCCGGTCTGGTCGTCGCGGCCGACGTGCAGGCGGGGGATGCGGCGAGTGCCGGGCTGTACCTCGAGCTCGACGCGATCCTCGCGGTCGTGATCGGCGGCACGTCGCTGCGCGGTGGGCGCGTGCAGCTTGTCGGCACGGCCTTCGGCGTGTTGATCCTGCAGACGCTGACGACGCTCGTCCTCACGCAAGGGGCGCGGCTCGAGTTTGCCCTGATCGCGAAGGCGCTCGCGGTGGTGGCCGTGTGCGCCCTGCAGTCGCCGCGCTGGGGCGAGCTCCTTCGTCGCGGCGCACGCACGGGAGCGGCGCGATGAGGACCACGTGGCTCTCCTCGTGGCGCGCGACCCTTCTGGCGCTCGCGCTGCTCGTCCTCGTCGGCTCCCTGCGCCACTCGGGTTTCCTGTCGCTGGAGACGCTGATCAACGCCCTCGACGACGGAGCGGTGCTCGGAATCGCGGCCCTCGGGGCGATGGTCGTGATGTCGAGTGGCGGCATCGACCTCTCTCCGGGTGCGGTCGTGGCGCTGGCGAGCATCTCCGTCGCGTCGCTCGTGCAGGCGGGCGTGCCTCCGACACTCGCGTTCGCGATCGCGGCGCTCGGCGGAGCGACGCTCGGCGCGCTGGCAGGGTTCCTGATCGACGTGCTCGCGATGCCGGTCAACGTCGCCGCGAACCTCTACAACCGCGGCGCGAAACTGCGCCTGCTGAACGTGTCGACCTGGGGCCTGCTGTGGGTCGTCTCGCGCGATCCGTCGGTGAAGCGCCTGGCCGACCTGCGCGGGCGCGAGATCGCGATGCCGTTCCGCGGCGACATGCCCGACATCCTGTTCGGCCTGGTCGCCGAGCGCGAAGGCATCGACCTGCGCAAGGACCTTCGGCTGCGCTACGTCGCCACGCCGATCGACGCGATGCAGCTGCTCGTGACGCGCCGCGTCGAGAACGCGCTGCTCGCCGAGCCGGCAGTCTCGATGGCGCTGCGCAAGACCGGCTCGTTTCCGCTCAGCCTGGTCGCACCCGAGCTGCATCGCGCAATCGACCTGCAGGCTGAGTGGGGACGCGCATTGGGGCGCGATCCGCGCATTCCGCAGGCCGGCATCGCGGTGATGGCGAGCGTGATGGACCGCCCCGACCTGGTTGCGCGCATCGCGGGCGCGTATGCGCAGGCGCTCGACTGGTGCAACACCGATGCGCAGGAGTGCGGCCGGATGGTCGCCCGGCACATCGACGCACTGCTGCCCGAAGCGGTTGCCGACTCGATCGCATCGAGCCGCCTGCGCGCGGTGCCCGCCGCCGAGGCGCGCGCCGAACTCGAGTTCCTGTTCGGCCTGCTGCTGAAGAAGAACCCGGCGTTGCTCGGCGGGCGCCTGCCTCCCGACGACTTCTACGCGCGCCTGGCTGCGCCGTCGCGCGGATCGCGATGAAGCTGCTGGGCACCTGGATCGCCGGACTGCCGGCCTACCTCTGGAGTGGCTGGGGCGCGGTCGCCAGCCTGCTGATGCTGGTGGCCGTCTGGGAGGCGATCGCGGCGATCTACGGGCCACTGGTGCTGCCCGATCCGCGTTCGGCGTTCGAGACGCTGCATGCACTGGTCACGAGCGGCGCAGCCTGGCCGGAGCTCGAAGCCACCGCGCGCCGCGCGCTGGCGGGCTTCGCACTGTCGGTGATCGCAGGCAGCGTGCTCGGGCTGGCCGCAGGCGTGTCGATGACCGCTTCGGCCATGTCGCGGCCGGTGGTCACCGTGCTGATGGGCACCCCGCCGATCGCATGGCTGGTGCTGGCGATGCTGTGGTTCGGCGCGAGTGACGGCACACCGGTGTTCACCGTGTTCATCGCCAGCTTCCCGATCGTGTTCGTCGGCGCGCTGCAGGGAACGCGCACGCTCGACAACCAGCTCAGGACGATGGCGGAGTCGTTCCGGCTGCCACGACGCATGATGTTCTTCGACGTCTACCTGCCGCACGTGGTCTCCTACCTGTTCCCCGCCTGGATCGCCGCACTCGGCATGTCGTGGAAAGTGGTGGTGATGGCCGAGCTGCTGTCCACGCAGGATGGCGTGGGCGCCGCGCTCGCGGTGTCGCGCTCGCAGCTCGACACCGCGGCCACGATGGCCTGGATCTCGGCGGTGGTCGGGCTGCTGCTGGCAGTCGAGTACCTGCTGCTCGAACCGGTCAAGCGCGAAGTCGAGCGCTGGCGCGAGCCCCACGCCGCTTCGGAGGTCAACCAGTGAGCGCACCGGCCCTGCGGGTGAGGAAACTGCACCACGCGTTCGCGCGCCACGAAGTGCTCGACGGCGTCGACCTCGACCTCGAGGCCGGGCAGATCGTGGCGCTGGTGGGCCCCTCCGGCTGCGGCAAGACCACGCTGCTGCACCTGTGCGCCGGCCTGCTGCACGTGCGCGAAGGCTCGATCGACAACGGCTTCTCCAGCCAGGCCTTCATGTTCCAGCAGCCGCGCCTGCTGCCGTGCAAGACGGCGCTCGACAACATCGCGCTGGGCCTTGCCGCGGTGGGCATGGCGCGCGCCGAGCGCGAGCGCCGCGCGCACG
>JABWBL010000359.1 GCA_013360535.1 Planctomycetaceae bacterium | reverse complement strand
CGACCGCTCCCGCGCCCTTGCGCGCCGGAAGGTGCAGGCCGGCGCTCTCGCCGAACAAGGTCAGGCTCACGCGATCCTGCGCCCGCTGCGCGACGAACGCGAGCAGCGCGCACAATGCCGCCGCCACCTCGCGCTTGGTCCAGCGCCGCGAGCCGAAGTCCATCGACAGGCTCGTGTCGACGAGGAAGCACAGCGTCAGCTCGCGCTCCTCGACGTAGTTCTTGACGTAGGGCTCGCCGGACTTCGCCGTGCGCAGCCAGTCGATCGTGCGCACGTCGTCGCCGGGCTGGTAGGGCCGCACTTCCTCGAACTCGACGCCCGAGCCGCGGAACGTGCTGCGGTACGCGCCCGAGAGCACGTCGTTCACCATCCGGTGCGTGCGCACCTGGATCTGGCTCACGCGCGCCATCAGCTCCGGCGCGAGCAGCTCGCTCGAAGTGGCCCGATCGTCCGCCACGGTCGTCGCTCAGGGAACGGGGACGGTCTCGAGCACGCGGGCGACCAGCTTGTCGCTCGTCAGGCCCTCGGCGTCGGCTTCGTAGGTCGGCACCACGCGGTGGCGCAGCACATCGAGCGCCATGCGCTTGATGTCGGCCGGCGTGACGAAGTCGCGGCCGTCGAGGAACGCGTTGGCGCGCGCACACAGCGCGAGCCAGATCGTCGCACGCGGGCTGGCGCCGTAGCGGATGCGTCCGGAGAGCTCGGTCAGGCCGACCTGCGCCGGCTCGCGCGTGGCATGCACGAGCGCGACGATGTACTCGCGCAGGCGCGGGTCGAGCGCGACGCGGTCGATGGCGGCGCGGGCCGCGACGATCTGCTCGAGCGTCGCCACCGCGCGCACCTTGGGCGCGTTCTCGGTCTTCGCCATGCGGTCGAGCACCCGCAGTTCCTCCTCCTTCGAGGGGTAACGCACGACGAGCTTGAGCGCGAAGCGGTCGAGCTGCGCCTCGGGCAAGGGGTACGTGCCCTCCTGCTCGAGCGGGTTCTGCGTGGCGAGCACGAGGAACGGCGCCGGCAGGCGGAAGCTGGTGCCACCGATCGAGACCTGGTGCTCCTGCATCGCCTCGAGCAGCGCCGACTGCACCTTGGCCGGCGCGCGGTTGACTTCGTCGGCCAGCACGAAGTTCGCGAACAGCGGGCCCTTGCGCACCGAGAACGTGCCTTCGCGCGCGTTGTAGATCTCGGTGCCGACGAGGTCGGAGGGCAGCAGGTCGGGCGTGAACTGGATGCGGTTGAAACTGCCGTGGACGGCGCCGGCGAGGCTCGAGACGGCGAGCGACTTGGCGAGGCCGGGGACACCTTCGAGCAGCACGTGGCCACCGGTCAGGAGGCCGACGAGGAGCCCGTGGATCAGCTCCTCCTGCCCGATGATGACCTCGTGGAGCGCGTGCACGAGCTCGCCCACGAACTGGGCCTCGCGGGCGGCGGGAGCGGTCGGAGAAGCGGGTTGCGTCATGATCGGGGGCGGTGGGGCTCGGGCCGGGCCCCTACGGACGGGCGCCCAGGCTGTTGGGGCTAGCCGGCGCGGGACGCGCGACCTACTTCTCTTCCTCGGTGAAGCGGGCGTGGGCCGGGTCCTCGAGCGCGCGCAGCTTCTCGAAGGCCGCCGTCACCGCCTCGGGCGCGCCCGCGAGCAGCGCCTTCTCGAGCGCGATCGTGTGCTCGAGCATCCCGATCATCTCGAGCCGGTAGTCGACGAGGAACTTCGCGCGCTCGGCCTCGGGCACCTTGGGCGCCAAACGCGGCGTCTCGCCCTTGGCGGCGAGGATGTCCGCCTCGAGCTTCGCGACCAACGCCAGCGACTCCGCCTGCTTGGCCGGATCCTTCAGCGAACGCCGCAGCGCGCGGATCGAGTCCTCCATCGCGTGCATGCGTTCCTCGAGCGGCGAGTGCTCCTCGTGCCCCCCCTCGCGCTTCTCCTCGCGCCGGCGTTCCTGCGAGTCGGGGGCATGGACCTCGGAGGGCGCGAGCCACAGGAGCGAGGAAAGAGCGACCAAGGGGAGGGCGAGGAGCTTCATGGGGCCACCAGACTAGCGCAGGAGCGAGTCGGGGTCCGCCACGTCGTAGCGCACCGGGCCGGGCTTTGCCGGAAGCTTGCCGACGGTCCCCGCGGCGACGTTGCGCGCCTCGCTGCGGCCGAGCAGCACCCCCTGCGGGCCATCCGCCGGCACGTTGTCGTGCTCGACGTCCTCGGGCTGCCCCATCCAGACCGTGGTGGTCGGGAAGGCGAAGCTTACGCCCAGGCGCTGGGCGAGGCGCAGGACATCAAGGAACATGCGGTGGCGTTCGCGAGTGAACGTGCCGTAGTCGAGAGCCTGAATGAAGAACACCATCTCGATGTCGAGCGAGCTCGCGCCGAAGCCCGCCATCCACACGTGGTAGTTCTCGTTGGCAGTGAGTGGGTGCGCGCGGACGAGCTCGCGGATGCCCTCGCAGAAGGCCTCGATCTTGGTCGCGGGCGTGTCGTAGGTCACGCCGAGCACGACCCGGACGCGCCGCGCGCGGCGGGCGCCCAGGCAGTCGACGCTGCTCGAGATGAAGCGCGAGTTGGGCACCGTGATCAGGCTGTCCTCGGGCGTGCGGATGCGCGTCGAGCGGAAACCGACCTCCTCGACCGAGCCCTCGATGTCGCCGCCGATCTTGACCACGTCGCCGATGCGGAACGGGCCGTCGAGCAGCACCGTGAACGTGCCGAACAGGTTCTCGATCGAGTCCTTGGCCGCGAAGCCGATCGCCAGCGAGCCGATCGAGAGGCCTGCGAGGATGTGCCACAGGTCGCCGGAGAGCTGCGACGCGAAGAACACGAGACCGACGATGACGACGAGGATCTTGACCGTGCGTCGCAGGAGCGGCACGAGCATGTCGTCGAACTTGTTCTCGCTCTGGTCGGCCTTGACCTTGAGCGGCCAGCACACGACGTCGGTCGCCGCGTACAGCGTCCACACGCCGATCACCGTCGTGAAGAGCTGCACGCCCAGTCGCAACGGCGCGTACACCGCGACCGGCAGGTCGAGCAGCTGCACGCCGCCCAGCCACAGCCACGCCAGCAGGAACCAGCCGAACGGCCGTTCGAAGCGCGCCAGCACGTCGGGCGGCAGGTTGACGCCCTCGAAGCGCGCGAGCCGGCGCACCAGCGGACGCACCGACAGCGTGAGGATGCGCTCGAAGAAGAACGCGATCAGGAACAGCAGCAGGAGCCCGACCCACTGCCACGGCTCGAGCAGCCAGCCGCCGTGCTTGAGCTTGGAAGGCACCAGCGAACGCACGATTTCCGCCGTGGTGCGCGGCTTGTCCCCCACGGCCGCGATGCGGGCGAGGTCGCTCGCGCGCACGTACCAGCCCTCGATCTGCGCGCAGGTGCGCGAGTCGATCAGCCAGCCGAAGGCGTCGGTGCGCACGAAGCCGATCTGCACCGTGAACGACGGGTCGACCTCGCTCGACACGCTCCACTGCGCGTGGCGGTCGTCGAGCGTGACCAGCTCGCGCTCGACGCGCGCGGGATCGATCAGCGTGACGTGGTCGAACACCAGGCCCAGCCGCTCCGCGAGCTTGCGCGCGCGCTCGCCGCCGGCGAGGCCCTCGCGCACCTCGAACACCTTGGCGGCGCGCTCGAGCTGCTCGGAACTCCCGGTGCGCTCGAACTCGTAGACCGACAGGAAGGCCTCGATCGCCTCGCGCGGCGACTCGAAGTGCTCACCCTTCGGCGCTTCCTCGGCCTGCAGGACGGGGCGCGCGCTGGCGGCCTCGACGCGCACGAAACCGCAGGTCGCGACGAGCGCGAGCGCGGCGAGCAGGAACTCACGGACCAGAACGGACGGGCGCAGGGTCGACATGCTGGGGAGGTTCGCGCTCGCCTCCCGCGGCGGGGAGCGGAGCGGCAGGCAGCGCGGGAGTGGGCGTCTTGTCCGCGGCCGGATCGACGGGGCGCTCGGGCACCGGATCCAAGCCGCTGTTCAGGGCGCGGGGAGACTTCGGGGACGGGGAGTTCGAGGTGCCGACCGCTCCGGTCGGCGTTCGCGCGCCCTGCGCCGTGTTCGGCCCCGCCGGCGGCGGAACGATCACGGCACGTTGCGCGAACACGTCGCGGTACTGCAGCACCTTCTGCGCGTAGCCGAGCACGGCGCTCTCGCCGACCCGTTCCGCGCGCCAGGCATCATAGGAACCGCGCTCGCGAATCCAACCGTCGACGCGCCCCGGCCCGGCGTTGTACGCGCACAAGGCGGCCTCGGTGTTGCCGGAGTAGCGCCGCGTGAGCCAGCGCAAGTAGTTCGCCGCGAGGCGGCCGTTGAGCGCCGGATCGCGCAGCAGGTCGTCGCGCGTGGGCTCCGGCAGCTTGAGGAGCGC
>JABWBL010000358.1 GCA_013360535.1 Planctomycetaceae bacterium | reverse complement strand
GTCGCCTTCGTAGGCGGGTTCGCCTTCGGGGCCACCTTCGGGGCCGCCTTCGAAGCCGGCGTCGCCGCCGCCTTCGCCGTCACCACCGTCGCGCGGGGCTTCGCCGCCGGGCAAGAGCGCCTTGCGCGAGAGCTTGATCTTGCCGCGGTCATCGACGTGGATCACGATCACCTCGACCGCGTCGCCGACGTTGACGATGTCCGTCACGCGGTTGACGTAGCCGTGGTCGAGCTCGCTGACGTGCAGCAGGCCCTCGACGCCCGGCAGGATCTCGACGAAGGCGCCGAAGTCCTTGATGCCCTTGACGGTGCCCGAGTACTTGGTGCCGATCTGCGGCGTCTCGCACATGCCGCGGATCGTGTCGAGGCAGCCGTTGACGAGGTCGCGATCGACGCCGGCGACCTGCACGTTGCCCTTGTCGTCGAGGATCGAGATCTTGACCTTGAACTGCTCCTGCAGCGCCTTGATCTGGCGACCGCCGGGGCCGATCAGGTAGCCGATCTTGTCGGCGGGGATCTGGATCAGCTCCATGCGCGGGGCGAAGGGGCTGATCTGGCCGGCCGGACGCGGCACCGCGGCGAGCATCTTCTTCAGGATCTCGCGCCGGCCCAGGCGCGCCTGCTCGAGCGCCTTCTCGAGCACCTCGCGCGAGACGCTCTTGACCTTGATGTCCATCTGCAGCGCGGTGATGCCCAGACCCGAACCGGCGACCTTGAAGTCCATGTCGCCGTTGTGGTCTTCCGAACCCATGATGTCGGAGAGCACCGCGTAGCGCTCGCCTTCCTGGATCAGGCCCATCGCGATGCCCGCGACCGGCTGCGTCAGCGGCACGCCCGCGAGCATCATCGCGAGGCAACCGCCGCACACGCTCGCCATCGACGAGGAGCCGTTCGACTCCATGATGTCGCTGACGATGCGGATGGTGTACGGGAAGCGTTCCTTCGGCGGCAGGACGGCCGCGAGCGCGCGCTCGGCCAGCATGCCGTGACCGATCTCGCGGCGACCCGGGCCCATGATGCGGCGCGTCTCGCCCACCGAGTACGGCGGGAAGTTGTAGTGCAGGTAGAAGTTCTTGCGGTACTCCTCGTCGATGCCATCGATGATCTGCTCATCGTCGGCGGTGCCGAGCGTCACGCTGACCAGCGCCTGCGTCTCGCCGCGCGTGAAGAGCGCCGAGCCGTGCACGCGCGGGATGAAGTTCGGCGAGATCGCGATCTCGCGGATCTGGTCCATCGCGCGGCCGTCGGCGCGGCGGCCGTCGAGGATCGCGTCGCGCTCGACCTGGCCGACCAGGTTCTCGAGCAGCGCCTTGGCTTCCTTGGTGCGCGCCTTGAGCTGCTTCTCGTCGGTGATCCCGGCGAGCACGGCGGCCTTGGCCTCGTCGACGACCTTGGCGAGCGCATCGTGGCGGTCGTGCTTGCCCGGCGTGAAGATCACGTCGCGGATCGCGGGACGGTAGGCCTCGATCTTGGTGGCGAGCGCGGCGTCGACGGCCGGAGCGGTCCACGCCATCTTCGGCTTGCCGGCCTTCGTGCGGAGCTCCTCGACCAGCTCGGCGATCTCGCGGATCACCTTGTGGGCGAGCTCGAGCGCATCGATCACCTCGCGCTCGGGCAGTTCCTTGGCCGCGGCCTCGACCATGCACAGGCCTTCCATGTGGCCCGCGACGACGAGGTCGAGCCGCGATTCGGTGCGACGGCGGTTGTCCGGCGGGAACACGCACAGCTCGCCATCGAGGTGCCCGACGCGCACGGCACCCATCGCGCCGTGGAACGGGATCTGGCTGATGTGCACGGCGGCGAAGCCGGCGATCATCGCGACCACGTCGGCGTTGAGGCCGCCGTCGTAGCTGAGCGCGTGGCTCATCACCTGGACTTCGTTCTTGAAGCCCTCGGGGAACAGCGGGCGGATGGCGCGGTCGCACAGACGCATGGAGAGGATCTCCTTGGTCGTCGGGCGGCCTTCACGCTTGAAGAATCCACCGGGGATCTTGCCCGCGGCTTCGGTCTTCTCGCGGTAGTCGACGGTCAGCGGGAAGAAGTCCTGCTCTTCCTTGGCCGGGCCGCACGCGACGGCGGCGAAGCACTTGGTGTTGCCCAGCGTGGCGATCACGGCGCCGTGGGCCTGACGGGCCATCTGGCCCGTCTCGAGGGTGAGCACCTGCCCACCGGTCAGCTCGCGGGATACGCGAATGGGTTCGAGGTTCATCTGAGTTTCTCTTTCGTCTTGTCTGCTTGAGTTACAGGGTGTTCGGTGGGGCCGGGCGCGGCGCGAGCCGCGCGACATGTGCCCTTCAAAGTCAGCGAGCGCCCTCGGGAGGCCGCTTGGGCGACTCCCTGCGAGGGCGCTCGACGTTCAGGTCGACACGCGGTCTTGTCGCAGCGAAATTTGGCGCTCCGGGATGAGCCGCGGGGCGCGCGACGCTTCGTTCGACGCGCTGGATCGACCTCGGATCACTTCCGGAGCCCGAGCTTCTCGACCAGCGCCGTGTAGCGAGCGGGCTCGCGGCGGCGCAGGTACTTGAGCAGCTTCGAGCGCGTGCCGACCATCATCAGCAGGCCGCGGCGCGAGATGTAGTCCTTGCGGTGCAGCTTGAGATGCTCGGTCAGGTTGTTGACGTGCTCGCTCAGGAGCGCGACCTGCACCTCGGGCGACCCGGAATCACCGGGGTGGGTGGCGAAGGTCCTGATGATCTCGGCCTTGCGGTCGGCGGGGATGGCCATCGGAGTCGTTCCTTCCTTGGGCACGCGACGGGCGCGTGCCGGACTTGACCACTTGCCCCGGCCGCAGAGCCAAAGCTCCGCAAGCGGGGTGCGCCGAGGACGTCCCCTGACGTCAGGTCCCGGCTCGCGAACCGCACCCCCACTCCGGGGATTCGGTCCGAGGGGTGCCGCAAGCCTGTCGGCAGCCCCGTGAGGGCGAGGAGCATAGCGGCGCCCGCCCCAAAACCCAAGGGGGCGGCCAAGGCCACCCCCTCGTACCGTCCGCAGGCCCCCGGAGGAGACCTAACGCGTCGTCGGAGCCTTCTCGGGGTCGCGCGAGGGCAGGGCGACGAGGATGCCGTCGACGGTGAGCTCGGCCGCGCGGCGCAGCATGGCCTCGTCGGAGATGAACTGCTGGCGCTGGCGCGACAGGTCGACCGTGCGCGTGGTGTGGCCACCCCACAGCGCGTGCGCCGGGTCGGGATCCTTGGCGTCGAGCAGGTAGACGTCGGCGTCGACGACCAGCGTCGCGTGCGAGCTCCAGCGCGAGTTGTCCCAGTTGGTCAGCACGACCTTCAGCGTCGCCTGCTCACCGAGCGCGCCGGGCGAGTAGCTCGCTTCAGCGAGGCTCACGTTGCGATCGACGAAGTCGAGCGAAAGCGGCGAGTAACGCAGCGCGATCAGGCCCTTCTGGAAGTCGTCGCGCATCACGCTGAGCGGCAGGTCCGGCTTGCCGGTCTTGTTCTCGATGCGCGGCACGACGACCTCGAGCGGGTTGACCGACTTGAGGCGGCCGACGACGAGCCCTTCGGTGTCGATGCCGCGCGGCCGGATCGGCGCGGCGCAGGCGGACACGAGCACGGCGAGAACGGCGAACGAGAGGAACGGCGAACGGCGAAGGGAGAACGTCATGGAGGCTCCACCGGAGGCGGCGCTGGGAGCAGCGCGCCGGCCCGAAAAATTCAGGCGCAGCGGCGCTCGACAGGCCGGATTCTAGGGAGAAACGCGGCGCGGTTCCAACGTCCTCGCGCTCGCCCGAATGCGATTTTCTTCGAGGCTGCCGGAGCTCAGGGCTGGGTGAAGCCCAGCGGAGCGCTCTCGGAGATCACGGTCGTGCGCTTCTCGAGCTCGGCGAAGGCGAAGGCCGCGGCGTCGAGGGTCGGGTAGGCGTAGGCCGAGACCGAGGCGAGCACCGTGCCCGAGGGCAGCGGAGTCCCGCCGGCCCCGGACAGGTCGGGCAGGTGCACCGAGTTGAAGGCCCCGCCGAAGTCCTCGCGCCACAACACCCAGCGGCGACCGCTCGCGCCCACGAGGGTCACGCGGTACAGCCCCGGATCGGGCCCGGCGAGCACATCGACGAACTGCACGTCGTAGGACGGGCCGGCGGTGGTCTGCAGCGGCAGGGGGCTCGTGATCAGCGGCAGCTGCGGCAGGTTGAGCACGTTGGGGACCGCGTTGAAGCGCGGGCGCAGGCCACTGCGGCCGCCGAGCGTGTCGCGGATCTCGGCGCGGAAGTAGAGCGCGTTCTCGACCGTCCCGCTGGTGATCAGGTCCCCGCGCACGTCGCCTTGGTACTTGTTGGCGGTCGGGTCGACGGCGCCGGGGATCGCGCTGCGCACGGCCCACTGGGCGGCCGGGCTGCCGATGGCGTCGAGCGCGGCTCCGC
>JABWBL010000357.1 GCA_013360535.1 Planctomycetaceae bacterium | reverse complement strand
GCACGGCGAGGCGTGGAGTGGGCCCGCGGGAGCGCGGCGGCGCGCGCCGGCAGCGGAGGTGCTGGCGGAACTCGGCCTCGAACCGGTCACGCTGCAGGCGAAAGAAGGGCTCGCGCTGATCAACGGGACCGAGATCATGAAGGCGATCGGCGCGCTGGCGCTCGTGCGCGCGCGCAACCTGTCGAAGGCCGCCGACGCGATCGCGTCGCTGTCGATCGAGGCGCTGCTCGGTTCGGTCAAGCCCTTCGACGAGCGTTTTGCGGTGCTGAAGGGCCATCCGGGCCACGCGCGCTGCTCGTCGAACGTGCGGCGCTGCCTCGCGAACTCGAAGGTGCTCGAGCACCACGCCGATTGCGACCGCGTGCAGGATCCGTACTCGCTGCGCTGCGTGCCGCAGGTGCACGGCGCGTTCAAGACGGCGCTCGAGCATGTCGAGGGCGTGCTCGCGCACGAGCTCAACGCCGTCACCGACAATCCGGTGCTGTTCCCCGACACCGGCGAGGTCGTCAGCGCGGGCCAGTTCCACGGCCAGCCGATCTCGATGGCGCTCGACTACCTGGCGCTCGCGACCGCGACGCTCGCCAACATCTCCGAGCGGCGCATCGAGCAGCTCGTCAACCCCGACCTCAGCCACCTGCCGGCGTTCCTGACGCCGAAGCCGGGCCTCAACTCCGGCATGATGATCGTGCAGGTCGCGGCGGCGTCGCTGGCGAGCGAGAACAAGTCGCTCGCGCATCCGGCGAGCGTCGACACGGTGCCGACGAGCGCGAACCAGGAGGACCACGTCTCGATGGGCGTGACGGCGGCGCGCAAGCTGCGGGCGATCGTCGACAACACCGAGCATGTGCTCGGCATCGAGTGGCTGTGTGCGGCGCAGGCGCACGAGTTCCACATCGAGCTCGTGCCCGGCGACGGCGCGCGAGCGGTTCACCAGACGCTGCGCACGCGCGTGGCGAAGCTCGAGAACGACCGCTACATGCACGGCGACATGGCGGCGGCGCGTGAGCTCCTTCGCTCGGGAGCGCTGGTCGCCGCCGTCGAGAGCGCGATCGGTCCGCTCGACGCCTGAACGGGCGCGCGCACCGTGCAGGACGAGCCGAACGCGGAAGGTGGGGGAGGTGGGCCGCTCGCGTGGCTGCACGCCGCGGCGCAGACGCCGTTCACGTCGCTCGCGGTGTTCGCCTGCACAGGCATCTGGGTCGGCGTGCAGTTCTCCGAATCGCTCGTCACGCCGGCCGACTTCCTGCGCTGGGGCGTGGCGGACATCGAGCAGGTGCGCGCGGGCGCCTGGTGGGCGCTGTTCACGGCGGAGTGGGGCCACCGCGACCTGTGGCACGTCGCCCTCAACGTGTACTGGCTCTGGATGCTCGGCCGGCCGATCGAGCAGGAGCTCGGTTCGCTGCGGCTCGCGGCGCTCTGCGCCCTCAGCGGCGCCTTCGCATCCTACGCCGAGCTCGGCGTCTCGGGCTCGACCGGCATGGGCGCTTCGGGCATGGTCTACGCGCTCTTCGGCTACATCTGGTTCGCGCGCCCGCGCAGCGCGACCTACTCGCTCGTCGTGCCCGAGCGTGTCGTGCGGCTTTTTCTCGTCTGGTTCGTGATCTGCATCCTCTTGACCGAGGTCGGTTGGCTGAACATCGCCAATGCGGCGCACGCGGGCGGTCTCGCGGTCGGCTGCGCTGTGGGTTGGCTCGCGATGGCGCAGCGGCTTCGTGCGCTTGCGCTCGTGGTCGCCGCGACGGCGCTCGCGACGGTGCCGTGGCTGTGGCGGCCGTGGTCGCCGCAGTGGCAGTACGAAACAGGCTGGGAAGCGCAGGTTTCCGGGGATCTCGAGGGGGCGGAGCGCCACTACCGCGCGCTGATCGACGTCGGTGGGGACGAGCTTTGGGCGCGCGCTCAGCTCGCGCTGCTCTTGCATGTCGGAGGTCGCGACGACGAGGCCCGCGCGGAGCTCGCGCTCGTCGAGGCGCAGGACAAGGAGCGCGCCGCGGGCGTGCGGGCCGCGCTCGAGTTCGTCGACGAATGCCGCATCTGGGCGACGCGCAGCGCGGCGCTGGTGTCGTCGGACCTGCGCGAGGCCGTGCTCGCCGCTTCGCAAGGGAAGCTTCGAGTGGCGCGCGAGCTGTACGCCAAGTGCCTCGAGGCGGATCCCGAGGACGACGCCGCGTGGGCGGGGCTCCTGCGAGCGGCCTACAACGATCCGCGCTGCGTGGGGAAGGAACTCGAGACCGTGCTCGACAGGCTCGAGGACGTGCCGCCAGAGATCGCCGTGCAGTACTACGGCCCGGCAGAGCTCCTTCCCAAGCTGCGGGCGCGGCTCGTCGGGAAGGAAGAAGAAGAGTGAGCACGTGCGAGGGGGAGCGCGAGTCCGGGCGCGCTCGCTGCTAGATTGCGCGCCCACCGATGGAAGCGAACGATGCGCTCGCCCGCCCGTCCCGGGCTCGATTCCTGGCGCTGCACGTCGGGCTGCCGCTCGCGCTGGCGGCGCTGCTGCTCGCCGTGTTCGAACTCACGCCGCTCGACACCGCGATCGAGGACCGCTTCTACGATCCGCAGTCGCGTGAGTTCCCGTGGCGCCACACGTTCCTGTTCGAGGACCTGATCCACGACGCCGGGAAGATCGTCGTGATCGCGTTCGGAGTCCTGGTGCTCGGCGCCTTCGTGGCCTCCTTCTTCCGCGAGCGAATCGCGAGCTGGCGGCGGCCGCTCGCCTACGTGTTCCTCACGCTCGCGCTCGGTCCGGCGGCGACGAGTGGCTGGAAAGACCTCTCGCCCAAGCACTGCCCGTGGGACCTCGCGATGTACGGCGGCCACGCGCCGCACACGACGTTGCTCGAGCCGGTGCCCGAAGGCGTCAAGCGTGGGCGTTGTTTCCCGTGCGGGCAGGCCTCGAGCGGTTTCTCGCTGATGGCGCTGTACTTCGCGCTGCGGCACCGCAACCGCAAGCTGGCGCGCCGCGGCCTGTGGCTCGGGCTTGCCTACGGCGGAACGCTCGGCTTCGGCCGCATGGTGCAGGGCGCGCATTTCCTGAGCCACGTGCTCACGACGGCGCTGGTGTGCTGGCTCGTCGCGTGGCTGCTCTACGAGGTGGTGCTGCGGAAATCGGAAGAGCGACGAACGGCGCCCTTCAACGCGGCGTGACGGGCGAAGCGTCCGGAATCGAAGCGAAGATCGTCGGCAAGCCCAGTCGCCGCGCTTCGTAGAGCTCGTAGGCCGTGCCGAACACCGCAGCGGCGTCGTCGACCTGCTCGAGCAGCCAGCGCGGCGCGTCGGCGTGCTCGACGCGCGTGAACAGCTGGCTGTCGCGGCCGGGGCGTGTGTAGAGCGCAAATTGCTTCTGCAGCTGCAGCACCGCGAGCCCGCGGTCGGTCAGGATGCCGACGTCGCGGTTGTGGTGCACGAAGGCGCGCCCGCCGTCGTCCGGCAGCCCGATCAGGTTCTCGCCGAAGAACGGCGCCTCGATCGAGAGCCCCGCGAGCGCGATGAGCGTCGGCGCGAGGTCGACCTGCGAGCACAGGCGCTCGATGCGCGCGCCCTTGAAGCGTTCGTCGACGCCGAAGAACACGGCCGGAATGCGGTAACTCTCGGTCGGAATCTCCTCCTCGCCGTACACCCGCGCGCCGTGGTCGCCGACGACGAGCACGAGCGTGTCCGCGGCGAGGCCCGTCTCGGCGAGGCGGTCGAGGTAGTGGCCGACGCACCAGTCCGCGTAACGCACCGCGAGCTCGCGCCCGGGCTTCTTGCCTGCGGGCCACGGCACGCGACCGGCGGGCACCGCGTAGGGCTTGTGGTTGGAGACCGAGAGCAGCGTGGCGAACAGCGGCTCGCCCTTCGTGCGGCATTCGAGCTGGCGCTCGAGCAGCTTGTCGAAGATGACCTCGTCGGCGACGCCCCAGATCGTCGCGAAGGCGTCCTCGGGCATGTCGGACTGCTCGATGAACTCGTCGTAGCCGGCGCCGAGCGCGAAGGGTTTCATGTGGTCGAACACGCCGTAGCCGCCGTAGAACCAGGCCGTGCGGTAGCCGTGCGCGGCGAACACGCTCGCCAGCGTCGCGATCCCTTCCGAGTGCGGGCGCTTGACGATCGCGTCGCCCGGCAGCGGCACGAAGGACGCGATCACGCCTTCGATGCCGCGCACGGTGCGGTTGCCGTTGGCGATCAGGTTGCGGAGCGAGAGACCGTCGGACATGCGGCGGTCGAGCTCGGTCGCCCAGGTCTTCTCGCCGCCGAGCGAAGGCACGAACTCGGAGCCGAGGCTCTCTTCGAGCACCACGACGACCTGCTGCGGCCGGCGGACGCCGGCGACGGTTTCGATGCGGCGCGTGAGCGTGAGCGCTTCGGCCGGGCCGGCGAGCTCGGCGAGCGGGCGCGG
>JABWBL010000356.1 GCA_013360535.1 Planctomycetaceae bacterium | reverse complement strand
CGGGCCCAATGCAGGCCACTTTGTATACACCTCCACCCAAAACGGCGACGGCGACTCCAATGGCGACGGCGATATTGATACGGCCAACGAAGCCTGGGGCTACCGGAACTCCGCGGCGCGGGTTGCCGAGGTGGTGCGTGCCGAAAACGGCGGCAAGGCCGCCTGCGAGCTGCTCGAGCGCGTGGCGCGCTGACCCGGAACCCCGCAGCCCGCGAAATTTCGGGACGCGCTTCGTAACGGTTCCCCGCGGAGGCGGATCGTTGGGTGCGGAGGGGCGCGAGGTGCGCCGCTCCCGACTACCCACGATGAAGATCCGCTCCACCGCCCTCGCCCTGCTCTCCCTGCTCGCCCCGTTCCTCGCCACTCCGGCCGCCGCGGCGCCGACCGACGTCGGAAGCCCCGTGATCGACCGGCCGATCAACGACTCGTCGGTCGGGCTCGTGCTGCTCTACCTCGGTCCCACGCAACCCGTGACGGGGCCGGGCTTCGTGCAGAACTGGTCGTTCTTCGACAACGAGAGCGGTTCGGGCAAGGTGACGCCGCTCGTGTTCGAGCGGACCGGCACGAACCAGTGGACCGTGGTGGCGATCGGCACGTCGCGCACCAACACCGGCGCCGGCGCCCAGACCCATCCCTTCGCCACGATCGCCGGCATCACGAGCTTCGATCCCGCGAGGCAGTACACGTTCGGCTTCACGCACCGCGGCTACACGGGCACGGCTCCCAATCTGGTGCCGGACGGTGGGTACGGCGGCATCGTCGACTTCACGGGCTACAACGTGTTCACCGACCGCTGGGCCTACGCGAGCGGCACGATGGCGCTCGGTTCGGTGCTCGGCACTGGCGGGCTCGCACTCGATGCCTCCGGCTTCGGCGGCCGCATCTACTCGGCCTCCTTCCAGACCAACGCGGGCCCGGGCTGGACCAACTACTGCACGGCGGGCACGTCGACGAACGGCTGCACGCCGACGATCGTCGCCGTCGGTTCGCCCAGCGTGTCGCAGGCGAGCGGCTTCAACCTGCGCGTGCTCAACCTCGAAGGGCAGAAGCAGGGGCTCGTGTTCTACGGCCTCAGCGGCTCCTCGATCTCGCCCTGGTCTCCGACGAGCTCGAGCTTCCTGTGCGTCAAGGCGCCGACGCAGCGCATGACGCTCGGGCAGTCGGGGGGAACGGTGAACCAGTGCAATGGCAACTTCACCTTCGACTGGCTGCAGTTCGTCGCGAGCACCCCGGGCGCGCTCGGCGCACCGTTCGCTTCCGGCACGACCGTGCACGCGCAGGCCTGGTACCGCGACCCGCCGGCGCCGAAGACGACGAACCTCTCGAACGCGATCCAGTTCGTGACGCTGCCCTGAGCGGCGCGCGCGGATGCGCTCGTGCCCTCAGTTCCGCTCGAACTCCGTGCGCTCGAGCCCGAACAGCCCGCCAAAGGGCGCGTCGCGGTGGCAGCGGATGCAGCTATCGAGGCGACCGAGCGCGGTGACCTCGCCCGACGGAGCGACCGTGGCATAGGTCCACGCGCTCTCGTCCGTGCCCGCGCTCGCGTCGCGCAGCATCACGAACAGGCCCGCCGCCGCCCCCGGCCGGTACCCGCCCTGCGGCGTCCACACGGTGTCCTTCGGCGCCTCGCCGGGCCCCGGCATCGTGAAGGGCTCGGCCACGAAAGCCTGCTTCACGAGCACCTGATCGCGCTGCGCCGCACCGCTCTCGACGCCCCGATACGCCGCCGGATCGCGCGCATACAGCCGATAGAGCTTCGTCCCGTGCGGCCCGGACTCCGCGAGGCTGATCGTGTACGACCCCGCACTCGCCACGCGCGGCATCCGGCAGTCGGTCGGCGCCACTCGCAGCGCGGTGTTGAGCTCGCCCCACGTCGGAAAATCGCGCGCGATGCGCCGCACCTGCTCGCGCAGGTCCGCCTCGCTCCTCACGGGATCGACCTCGCGCTGCGGCGAACTGCAGGCCACCGACACGACGGCAACGACGGAGAGCAATCGGCTTCGGAGCATCGAGAACCTCGCTGTTTCCGGGGATCCGCCCCGGCGGGATGCACCATGTACTAGCTCGATCCCCTCCTGCGAGTCACGCGCTGGTCACGGGCACTCGTCGGGGATGCCGTCGAGATCGACGTCGAGGCTTCCGCCGGTCGCGATGTCGAACGTGTCGGGCAGGCCGTTGGAGTTGCAGTCGGGACCGAGAGCCGGCGAGAAGACCGCGAGCACGGCTGGCTCACCGAGCAGACGACCTGCGGCAGAGTCCACGACGAGCTGCAGCCGGTCGACGCGCACGAGGCGCGCTCCCGCAAGTGGCCGCGGCGTGAACGATGCAAGGAACGTTCCGTTGAACGGAACCACGCCGAGGAACGTGACATGCGAGCCCGGCGGCGCGGCCACGAGCAGCGGCCCCGCAGGAACGGGGTCGAGGTTGAACACGCCGCGGCGGGAGGCACGCAAGGAGAGCGAGTCCTGTGCGAAGGCCGTGACCGTTGCCGGCACCGGCTGGCTCGCGAAACCGAACGGGCTCAGCTCGAGCGGCCGGCGCACGCCGCTCTCGAACACGTGCGACGCATCGCCGACGAGCGTGTCGCCGTTCGAGCCCGCGCAGGTCCAGTCGCCTCCGGAACCGAGCGCGCCGCGGGCCACTTCGGTGTCGAGCCTGCGGACCGTCGACTGCCAGGCTTCGAGCCCGTCACCACCGTCGCCGGAGCACCATGTCTGGAACGGCGCGGCGCCGCCGCTCCCACCCTCGATCGAAGCCGCGACGAACGAGGCCTGCACGCCGAACAGGCGCGCGCCATCGCCACCGAGACCGCAGGTTCCGCCGGCGCCGCCGCTGCCGCCGACGCAACGTGTGGCGACGACCGCCACCGACGACTGGCTCGCCTGCAATCCGTTGCCGCCGGTCCCGCCGAGATTCCAAGTGCTGCCATCCGCGCCCTTGCCACCGGTCAACACGCAATCGACGAACACGACACGCGGCGAGCCCACGACATAGGCCCCGTCTCCACCCGTCGGCGTCGAGCCCGACGCGAAGAAACCGCGCCGGCCCGTCAGGCGGCAAGCCTGTACCCGCACGTCACCTTGCACGTTCTCGATCGCGAGCGCGTCCGCGCCGACGGTTCCGCTGCCCGTCGACTGCAGGCCATGCAACACGACGCTCGCACCCGCCGGAATGTTGCGCACCACGATCGGTTGGGCGACGAAACTGCGGGTCGGGTCCTGCGCGAAGACGCTCAGGGACTTGCCGTCGATCGTGAAAGCCCCGTAGGAGCCCGGTCCGACGAGCAGGACGTCCCCTTCCTGTGCGGCCGCGACGGCGCTCGCGATGTCGAGGTACGTGCCCGCGGCGGGCCCGTCGACGATCACGACCTGTCCGGCGAAGGCGGGGAGGGTGAAAAGACCGGCGAGGCAACGAAGCCACTGGCGACGCATGGGGGTCTCCGCTCGAGGGGTGGGGCCGCGTCATCCTCGACGAGCCCTACGGCGGTCCATGCCGGCGGCGGAACGAGCGTTGGGAGATTCGAGACCGCGCCGGAAAAATCCGGTGCGAGGCGGGCGCAGGCGTCAGATCCGCACGCCGTTGGGGGCGGTGAAGCGCGCGTCGAGGACGTCGCCGGTGTTGCGGGTCTCGGCGGGTTCGAAGATGAGCACTTCGGCCTCGGAGTCGGCCAGCGTGCGGTGCTCGACGCCGCGCGGGACCACGAGCAGCTCGCCGGGGCCGAGCTCGAAGCGCCGCTCGCGCGTCTCGACCACCATGTGGCCGCGCCAGACGAGGAACAGCTCGTCGACCGCGTCGTGCGTGTGCCACGGGAAGACGCCGGAGAGCTTGACGAGCTTGACTTCCTGCCCGTTGAGCTCGGCGGCGACCTTGGGGCGCCAATGCTCGTCGATCTGCCCGAACTTCTCCGCGAGTCGCACGGTTTCCATGCGCCCACTCTACGCGACGGCCACGCCTCGGGGCCCGAGCCGGACCCCATCTTGACTGATCGGTCCACATGAACGAGACTGGCTCCCATGTCCCGCACCCGCGAGTTCGACGAGGAGCAGGTCCTCGACCGCTGCCTGCGCCTGTTCTGGCGCCGCGGCTTCGAAGGCGTGTCCATGGCCGATCTCGAGGAGGCCTCGGGGCTGGGCCGCCAGAGCCTGTACAACGCCTTCGGCAACAAGGAGGCGCTGTTCGCGAAGGTGCTCGAGCGCTACGACGCGGCGAGCGAGCAGTGGCTGCAGCCGCTGCTCGCGCCGGACGCGAGCCTCGACACGATCCGCGACTACGCCCGCGGTGCGCTCGCCTCGCAGCGCTCGAACCGCTGCTCGGGCTGCCTCGTCGTCAAGACGCTGTGGGACGGTGGCTCGGATCCGGCGCTGGTGCGCCGCGCCCAGGCG
>JABWBL010000355.1 GCA_013360535.1 Planctomycetaceae bacterium | reverse complement strand
TCGGGCTGGGGCTCACGATCGCCCGCGACGTGCTCGAGCGGCACGGCTTCGAACTCGAGCTGCGCCAGCCGCCGGAGGGCGGCACCGAGTTCGAGATCCGCGGCCCGCTCGAAGCGTGAGCCGCGGCTCGCCGCCGTTCAGAGCGCCTCGGAGACGGCGCGCGCGATGTCGAGCGTCGTCACGATGCCGACCAGCTTGCCGTAGTCGACCACCATCGCGCGGTGGATGTGCTCCTTCACGAACAGCGCGCAGATCTGCTTGAGCGCGAGGTCGGGCGCGATCGTGATGACGTCGGTGCTCATCAGCTCCGAGACCGTCGCCGACTGCAGCACGTCGGGGCTGTAGTCCTCCATCGAGAAGACCACTTCCTCGTCGTCGTAGTCGTCGTTCGAGGCGTCCCCCATCGGGTACTCGCCGCCCGAGCCCTCCAGACGCCCGTTGCGCAGGTTCTCGGGCCGCGCGATGTCGAAGGCCGACAGCACGCCGACGAGCTTCCCGTTGCGATCGACCACGGGAGCGCCGCTGATGTGCAGCTCGGCGAAGCTCGTCACGGCTTCTTCGACCGTCGTGCCCGGCTCGAGCTTGAAGACGTTGCTGCGCATGATGTCGCGCGCTTTCAGCGTGCCCAGTGCATTCTTGGTCGTGCTCATGATGGCCCTCCTCGGTCAACCTGAACGTAGACGCACGGGCCGCAGCGCGCGTCCGCACGCGAGACGTACGGGGCGACGGAAACTCTGCGTACGAGCCGCGCTCAGCGCTGCGCGGACTGCGAGGCGACGTAGGCCTTCGCGCGCTCGATGTAGGCGGGGTTCTTGAGGCCGACCGCCTGCGCTTCGGCGAGCGCGGCGTCCCAGGCGAGGCCCTGATCGAGCACGCGGTAAGCGACCCACAGGGCGCCGACTCGGTTGCCCGAGGCGCAGTGCAGGAGCGACGGCGTCTCGCTCGACTGGCGCAGGAGCTCGCGGGCCTTCGCGTAAGTCGCGTCGTCGAGCTCGGCCGGCGTCGCGAAGGGCAGCTCGATGTACTCGAGGCCGAGCTCCGCCGCGCGCGCCTTCTCGTCGAAGTCCTTCAGCTCGCCCGCCTTGCGCAGCGAGATCACGCGGCGCGTGCCGGCCTTGGCGAGCGCGGCGAGGTCGGCTTCGGTCGGCTGGCCACCCATGTGCAGCGTCCCGAAGGCCTGCGCGTTGGAGAGCGCGAGCCCCGGTGCGGGCGCGAGCGCTTCAGCGTGCGCGCCGGCGACGCTCGCCGTCGTCTTGGCGGGCGCGTTGCAGGCGCCGAGCGAGAACAGCGACAGGGACACAAGGAAAAACGCGAGAGTCGTGAGCTTCATGCTCCCTACTCTCGCGTGTTCGGGTGTCAGAGCAAGAGGCCGATGTTCGCTCGGGTTGCGCGGGCCGTCCGCCCCCTACCCAAGGGCGGCCGCGGCGGGCGCGTACGGAACGAGTTCCGTTCGTGATGCGGCACCGGTCTCTTGCTCTTCACCTCCGAAGAGGTGGGTCGTCTCGGGCTTCCTCCCGGACTTCGGCGGCTCGCAGTCCCGCCTCGATCCGCTGTCAGCCAGGTCCCGGGAGGGCCCTTCCGACCGGAGGACGTCTTCACGTCCCACGCCCTCAATATCGGCGCTCGGAGCGGCCCGCGGAACCTGTCGACGTGCGTAGTTCGAGAGCGGAGTTGTGCGCAGCCTCAGGTGCGGCGCGCGCCCTGTGGCCACGGCACGTCGCGGCGCCAGAAGAACACGAGCGGATAGCTGCCCTCGATGTCGAGCTCGAGCGCGACGTAGTCGGAGGCGAGCTTGGGATGCGCGAGCAGCGTGCCTTCCCACGAGCTCGCCTTCAGCTCGCGCTGGCCGTGCTCGTCGACGTCGAACCAGCCCGTGCCGATCACGATCATCTCCGGCCGTTGCGCGAGCACCCAGTCGGCGTCGTAGCGGATGTGCCCCTTGATCGTGATGTTCGGGTCGGGCTGCGCCTGGGCGATCGCGGTGTTCGTCAGGCCGAGCATGTCGACCACGTACAGCCGCGAGGCCCACTTGAAGCAGCCGATCGGCGCCAGCGCGACCTTGGTGTCCGGCGGCACGCGGCGCGCGACCTCGCGCCCCATCGCTTCCCAGCGTGGCTCGCTGCCCAGATGCGTCAGGTAGAGGTGCTCTCTCAGCCCCTGCTGCACCTGCTCGAAGCCGAGCGCGAGCACGACCGCCCCCACCGCGGCCAGACCTCGAACTTGCGGAAAAAGCCCGTGGAAACCGAGGCATCCCACGAGCAGCGCCAGCGGCAGGATCGGAACGAAGAAGCGCCCGAGCGGGAAGAAGTCGCCGCCGACGTAGACGACGTAGAGCGCGAACACGGTCGACACGAGCGTCGCCGAGCGCAGCACGGGATCCTCGTCGCGCGGCCGGCGCGCGAGGGCCACGAGGCCGAGCGCGAGGGCGAGCACGAGTCCGGTCGCCGCGCTCGACTCCGCGAGGTACTCGAGACCCAGCCGCAGGTCGGTGAAGAAGTCGAGCTTCTTCACGGTGTACGTGATCGGCACCCAGCGCCCGAAGTACGCGAGCCGGAACGCCTGCCAGCCCGCGAGCGGCGCAAACGCGAGCAGCGGCCCGAGCCAGCGCCGCGCGCGCAGCTCGCTCCACACGAGCGGCAAGGCAAACAGGATCGCCTCGTTGCGCAGGAGCGCGGCGACTCCGAGCAACGCACAGGCCGTCACGGGGACACGGCCGGTGCGGCGCGCCTGGTCCCAGCGTTCGATCGCGAAGGTGACGAGCGCCGCGAGCGGCACCGTGCCCAGACCGAGGATCGAGTGCCACGCCAGCGCCGGACTCGCGGCGACGAGCCAGGCGGGCGCAGCGAAACGGTCCTGCGGACGGCGGCGTTGCCACAGCACGGCGATCGTGAACGCGATCGCCGCGAACGAGAGCACCGACACCACGATGCTGAAGTGCGCCGGGTGAAGCCCGAGCGCGATCGTGCCCGCCGCCGCGAGCATCCAGCCGGGCGCCGAGAAGCCCTCGACACGCTCACCCAAGTTGAAGACGAGGCCGTGGCCTTCGACCAGATTGCGCGCGTAGCAGTAGGCGATGTAGTCGTCGTCGCACGGACCGTAGCCGAGGAACGTCGCCGCGTGCGCCGCCGCCACGAGCGCCACGAGCCACGGCATCAGCGCACGAAGGCGCGAATTCCCCGGTGAAATCGGCTCTTGGGGCTCGTTCGCGCTCATCGGTCCCAGCCCAGCTCGCGAGCGCGAGCGAGGAACAGCCCCGCGAGCACCGTGCGGCCCTGTTCGGTGAAGTGGATGCCGTCGCCGAGGAACCAGTCGATGCGGTCGGGGCGCTGGCGGCAGAGCGCGGCGAGGTCGAAGAGCTCCGCACCTTCCGCCGACGCGACTTCACGCGTCAACTCGACGTACTGCTCGTGCACACGCACGATCTGCTCCGCGTTCGTGCCGAAGTTGTACTTGAGCAAGTACGGCGGCACGGTCAGGTCGTGCACGGTCGGCGCCGTGACGAGCATCACGCGCACCTTGCGCGCGCGGAATTGCCGCACGATCGCGGCCAGATTCGCGACGTACTCTTCCGGCGGCACTCGGCCGACGTCGAGCACGGGCGCCTCTTCCGGCGCACGCAGCTTGCGCAGGGCCTGCAGCAGCCGCGAGGAGCGGTAGAACCGCTCATGGCGCGCGTCGATGCGCTTGAGCGAGTCCTGGGTGCCGCGCGCGAGCCAGTGGTCGTTCCAGCCGTAGCAAACGACGACGAAGTCCGGCTCGAGCCGCTCGCCGTGCTTCTGCGCGACGAGGCGGCCTTGGTGCGTCGAGTAGCCCGCGATCGACAGGTTCACGCCGTCGAGCCCGAGCGCACGCGCCGCGATCTCCGGCCAGGCCTCGGGGTGACCCTGATACAGGCAAGAATCGCCGAGGAACAGCACGCGGCGTGTTCCCGCGGGCTTGGGGACGCGCGGTTCCGGGCCAGAAAATCCGAGCGAATTCGTGCCCGGCGCGTCGCTCGGCATCTTCCAGAAGAGCTCCTCGTCCGGCTCGAGCTCGAGAAAATCCGTCGGCGAGGGATAACCGAACTCGATGCCCGACACGTTGCGGAAGCCCGCGCTGCGCAGGCCGAGTTCCGGCACGGCGAGCAGCGTCGCGAGCACCGCGAGGGCGACGAACGGTCCGATCGAACGGCCGCGCGCTCGCTGCGCGCGCACACCGAGGGGAACGAGGAGCGTGAGGCCGGCGAACACGGCCACAGCGACCAGCGAGACGCCAGCATCGAGCCGAAACGTGAGCAGGGTCGAGAGCGCGAACGGCGCCGCCAGCCACCAGGCCTCCGCGGTCCCTCCACGTCGCTGCGCCGCGTCGCTCACCCTTCAGCGCCCCAGCTCACAGGCCATGCCCGGCCGCA
>JABWBL010000354.1 GCA_013360535.1 Planctomycetaceae bacterium | reverse complement strand
ATCAGGAGTACTCCGACCCGCTCCTCCGGCGTCTCGAACGCCCGACCTGAGCGGCCGCGCGCAACCGGCGCTTTCGCCGCCGCGCCGCGCTTGCCAGAATCTGGACGTGAGCGCGTCCCCCAGCCACGAGGTCGTCACGGCGCTGCTCGAGCGCGGCGAGCGTGGCCGGTTGCTCGACATTCCTTCCGGGGGCGGCCCGGTCGTCGAGGCCGCGCGCCGCATGGGGTACGACGTCTACGAGGTCGACCTCTTCCCCCGGGCCGGCCTGCGGGGCGTCCAGGCCGACGCCTGCGCGCCACTGCCGTTCCGGGACGCGAGCTTCGACACGCTGCTATCGATGGAGGGCATCGAGCACTTCGAGCATCAGGCCGGGTTCCTGCGCGAGTGTG
The DNA here is from genome assembly GCA_013360535.1 of Planctomycetaceae bacterium. Classification (GTDB taxonomy): domain Bacteria; phylum Planctomycetota; class UBA1135; order UBA1135; genus F1-120-MAGs118. The sequence goes on along the minus strand of JABWBL010000354.1, from coordinate 4,009 downwards.
CGCGGGTGCTGCGCCCCGGCGGGCGCATGATCCTGACGACGCCCAACGTGATGCACCTGTCCGCGCGCGTGTCGGCCTTCCTGACCGGAAGCCGGATCGCCAAGCAGGGTTTCATCAACGAGTTCCAGACCCTGCGCTCGGACGAGGGCGGCAAGCTCTACCACGGCCACGCGTTCCTGATCGACGCGTTCCGCCTGCGTTACCTGATGCGCATCGTCGGGCTCGAGCTGGAGCGGCTCGAGTTCTGCACGCTGAGCCCCAGTTCCGCCGCGCTGGCGCCGGCCTGGCCCGCGCTGTGGCTCGCCACGCATTCGTCCCTGCGCGCAGGTCGGCGGAGGCTCGAGCGCAGCGATCGCCGACGCCCGACGCCCGAGGTCGAGCGGGAACTCGCGCGGCTCGCGCTCTCCCCGGCGCTGCTGTTCGGGAAGAAGCTCGTCGCCGTGGCGCGCAAGGAACTCACGCGCTGAGGATGTACTGGCGGCGCGAGATCACCCAGCTGCCCGCCGCGAGCGACACGACCAGCACGATCGCGAGCGTGGTCAGCGCCTGCGTCGTGGTGTCGTAGGTCTTGAGCTGCACCTCCTGCAGCCGGCCCCACAGCTCCGGATTCTCCGAGAGCAGCAGGCTGCGCAGGTAGTACTGCACCGACAGCGCCTGGCTCGAGCCGGGCAGGTTCGAGAGGAACAGCTCGATCGCGAAGGCGTACCCCAGCCCGACGATCATCGGATGGCGGTTCGAAGTGCCGAGCGCGGCGAACAGCGCCGAATACACCGCCGCGCCGAGCAGCGCGGACACGAGCACCGCCTCGAACAGCCCCTCGGGCAGCTCGCCGTCTTCCATCGCCGCCAGGAGCTCCGGCGCCGTCTCGCGCTCGCGCGTTCGCGTGCGCTTCTCGCCGCGGCGATCGGTCCACTCGACCGTCTGCGGCTCGGTGGGCTTCCACGTCGGCGCCTTCCACTCGACGACCGCGCGCAGGCCCCCGAGCGTGCCGACGAACATCACGCTGAGCACCGTCGCGCAAGCGAGCCAGCGCCCGAGCAGGATCGTCGCGCGCGGGATCGGCCGCGTCAGCAGGTAGCTGATCGTGCGGTCCTCGACCTCCTCGGACACGATCACCGAGCCCGTGATCACCGCCGCCAGCGGCACGAGCACCATCAGGACCATGTAGTAGGCGGGGTACATGAACACCTCGATCGGCGAGGGTCCGTACTTGATGCCGAGCAGGAACAGCGCGACGACAGGGATCAGCGCGCAGCCGAGCGCGACGATCAGCGTGCGCCGCGCGCGCAGGATGCGCGGCAGGTAGGTGCGCCAGAAGAGCAGCGTGGTTCGCAGGAAGTGCATCAGCCCACCAGGTAGTCGAAGACGGCCTCGAGGCTCGCGTCGCGGCTCTCGAGCGATTGCAGGCCGAAGTTGCCGCTGGCGGCGATGCCGGTGAGCTCGCCGAAGAAGCGCTCGACGTCGCCGGTCTCGACCGCGATGCGGTTGCCCGGCTCGATGCGCACCGACTGCACCGGCTCGAGCGCGATCAGCGCCGTCGCCAGGCGCCGCGTGTCACGCGCGCGGATCTCGACGCGGCGCGGGTGGCGCGAGAGCAGCTTGCGCACCTCGCCGACCGGGCCCTGCGCGAGCAGGCGGCCGCGATGGAACAGCACTATGCGTTCGGTCAGCGCCTCGACCTCGTGCAGCACGTGGCTCGACACCAGCACGTGCGCGCCGGAGCGGCCGAGCTCGGCGAACAAGGCCTGGATCTCCGCGCGACCGACGGGATCGAGGCCGTTGAGCGGCTCGTCGGCGATCACGAGCTCGGGATCGTGCGCGATCGCCTGCGCGAGCTTCGTGCGCTGGCGCATGCCCTTCGAGTAGCCCTCGATGCGGCGGCTGCGCGGGTCGCCGAGGCCCACGCGGTCGAGCGCGGCGTTCGCGCGGCGCTTGGCTTCCGCCGGGACGTAGCCGTGCAGCCGCATCAGGAACGTGACGGCCTCGAGGCCGGTCATGTCGTCCCAGATCGCTTCCTGCTGCGGGCAGAAGCCGACGCGACGGAAGTAATCGCGATTGGCGAAGGGCGCGAAGCCCAGCACGTGGATCGAGCCGCGCGCGGGGCGCATCTCGCCCGCGACGAGCTTGAGGAACGTGCTCTTGCCCGCGCCGTTGGGCCCGACGAGGCCCGTCAGGCCGCCCGCGATCTCGAGCGTGAGCTCCGACAGGCCGACGACCTGCCCGTACCACGCTCCGACCTTGTCGGCGACGACGAGCGCGCTCAAGCCACGACCTCCAGGCGCCGCAGCCGGCGCGCGATCAGGAGCCCGGATGCGAGCGCCAGGCCACCGAGGATCGCGACCGAGAACCATGGGTTCCAGTCGAACATCTGGCGGTTGGCGCTCATCAGCCACTCGGCGATGCGCCGCAGGTTCGACATCACGCCGAGCATGCCCCAGTCGCTCTCGCCCTGCGTCGCGCGCATCATGCCGGAGACGGCGTCGCTGCCGAGCACGAACGCGAACACGCCGGCGAGCGCATAGGTCTTGCGCGACGAGAGCGCCGAGATGCCGAGCGCGATCATGCTCAGCACGAGCACGTTGATCGTCGCGTACCCGAGCGCACCGACGAGCACGTCCCACTTCTCCAGCAGGAACGAGTACTCCGGCGACGAGAACACCGCGACGAGCCCGATCAGCAGCACCGGACCGACCGTGACGATCGCGCCGAAGCTCGCGATCGTCAGGAAATGCCCGCCAAAGTAGGCGAAACGCGACACGGGCCGCGAGAAGTACAGGAGGTGCGCGCCCGCGCGCTGGTCCTCGCACACCAGGCCCGCACCGAACCACGCGATCGCGAGCAGCGCGAAGACGCGGCTCACGTGCGTGAACATCACGATCTGGTCGTGCACCTGGATCAGCTGGCCCGCGATCGCGCCGACCATCGCGCCCGCCATCGGGCCTCCGTTGCCGGCCGTGAGCGGCGACTCGACGCCCTGCTCGAGCGTGAACTTGCTGTACACCACGAACGAGAACACGATGCCGGAGATCCACGGCGGCACGAACAGCACGAGCAGCGGCAGCTTGCGCTTGAAGGCGACGTGCATGCGCGCGCGCCACAGGAGCCGCGCGGTCGGCGGGTGCGGCTCGAGCTGGCCCTTGAGGCGCCGGTAGATCTCGGTGTGCGTCGAGGCGGTCATGCGCGCGTCCCTTCCGCGCTGCGCAGCGCGCGCAGGAAAACGTCCTCGAGCGAAGTGCGCAGCTCCTCGACGCCCTCGATGCGAGCGCCGCAGGTTGCGGCGAGCGCAAACAGGCCGTCGGCGTCATCGCCGTGCATCGCGACGCGCAGCTCGCCCGCGGCGGAGCGCTGGAAGACCTGCCCACGCGCGCCGAGCCCGGCCTCGAAGGCCGCGACGTCGCCCGTGACCTGCACGCCGATGAAACGTTCGTCCGAGCGGGTGAGCGCCGCGATCGAGCCACTCTCGATCACGCGCCCGCGCGCGAGCACGACCACGTGGTCACACGTGCGCTCGACGTCGGGCAGCTGGTGCGAGCACAGGATCACGTGCTTGCCTTGCGCGTGGCTCAGGTCGTGGACCAGATCGAGCATGTGGCGGCGGCCCTTGGGGTCGAGACCGTTGGTCGGCTCGTCGAGCAAGAGCAGCGGCGGGTCGTGCGCGAGCGCCTGCGCGAGCTTCACGCGCTGCTTCATGCCCGTCGAATAGCTGACCATCTCGCGGTAGCGCTGCTCGTCGAGCCCGACGTAGTCGAGCGTCTCGTGCGCGCGGGTCATCGCGTCCGACTCCGACAGCCCGATCGTGCGCCCGAGCGTCGTCACCATCTCGACCGCGTTCATGCCCGGCAGCAGGCAGTCGCCTTCCGGCATGTAACCGACGCGCCGGCGCAGCTCGTGCCGCCCGTGCGGCTCGCTCGGGTCGAGCCCGAGGATGCGCGCGCTGCCGCTGTCGGGCTCGAGCAGGCCGAGCAGCAGCTTCATCAGCGTCGTCTTGCCCGCGCCGTTGGGCCCGATC
>JABWBL010000353.1 GCA_013360535.1 Planctomycetaceae bacterium | reverse complement strand
CACCGACTCCCGCGCCCGCTCCGCCGCCGCCTCCCGTCGGGGTGCCGGCCGCGTCCGACTGGGCGTCGTGCGGCAGCGATTGCCTGCTGTTCTCGGCCGGCGACGTCGACGGCGACGGGTTCGCCGATCTGTTCACGATCAACGCGAGCCGCGACCTGTGGATCGCGGAGTCCGTGAACGGCTGGAAGTCCGCCGGCTGGCACGTCATCGCGAGCGGCATTCCCGACGACGTGTCGTCGATCGTCGTCGCCGACCATCGGCCGGAGGTGCCGGGCAACGAGCTCGCGCTCGTGCGGCCGTCGCAGGCGGACGTGTACGCGCGTTTCGACGGCTCGAAGTTCGCCGAGATCACGCAGGTGCCGCTGCCGCTCGCGGCCACGCCTCCCGCGCTGCCCGACTTCCCGACCGAGCCGCCGCCGTACGAGCCGGCGAGCCCCGTCGTCACGCGCTTCGGAGGCGATCTCAACGGCGACGGCGTGCTCGACGTACTGACGGTCTTCCGCTGCGCGCTGCCGCATGCGCACTACGTGATCCGTTCGCAGCTCGGGCCGAATCCGGCGTCGCAGGATCAGGATGCCGACGGCCTCGTCGACGCCGACGAGCTGACGCTGCAAACCAATCCGTTCGATCGCGACACCGACGACGACGGGTTGCTCGACGGCTGGGAAGTGCACGGCTTGCCGCGCGGGATCCAGCTCGGGCCGCGCGTGAAGTTCTGCGGCGTCGCGCCCGCGGGCCCGATCGCCGACGACACGCTGTCGCCGCGCCGACAGGACGTGCTCTGCACGCTGTCGTACTACGACGGCGTCGACGCGAAGGCGATGGACGGCGAACTCGCGCGCGTCCAGAAGCTCTATCGCGCGCTCGCGACGACGAATCCCGACGGCACGAAAGGCATCGCGGTCCACTTCCGCATCGAGCCCGACTTCATCCCGAAGGAGAAGCAGAACCTCGGTTGGCCCGAGCAGGGCAACGAGCGCTTCCCGGCTCGCGAGCGCGGCTTCATGCATTGGATGCAAGTCACGCCGTGGGGCGGCGGGCAAGCGCAGCAGACCGGCGACATGGGCGGCTGCGGCCTCGGCCACGCCGTGTTCGCGCACGAGTTCGGGCACCAGCTCTCGCTCTCGCACACCGGCGACAGCGAGCCCGCCTGGTGCCCGCTGTACCCGTCGCTGATGAACTACGCCTACAGCTATTCGCTCGGCGGCGACGCGCGCGCGATCCGCTTCTCGACCGGGCGCTTCGCGGGCGTCGAGCTGAACGAAGCGCGCCTCGAGGAGCGCCTGCCCTTCGCGCACGCCGACGTGAAGTTCCTCGCCGCGGCGCCGTTCCGTTTCACGCTGGAGGCCGATGGCGAGCACGCGACGCGCATCGACTGGAATCAGGATGGTGTCTTCGGCGCCGCGCCCGTGTCCGCGGACATCAACTACGGCAGCTCGACGAGCTGCGGCATTCGCCGCGATCTGGGCGGGGTGTTCCTCGGCGCGGCGCCGGCGCTCGCCCATGTCGGCGACACGGCGTGGCTCGCGACGCTCGACCAGACGCAGGCGACGGTGTCCGTGCGCGCCTTTCTCGGAGCCGAGCGCTGGAGCGAGCCGCGCACGATCGGCGACTCGGCGACGACGGAGGACCCGCTCCTCGTCGACGCGTGGGGGCGCGGCATGTTGCTCACGCGGCGCACCGGAGCGTGGGGCGTCAACCTGTTCGACGCGAACGAGGTGCGCGAGCGCGCCGATGTCGCGGGCCTGCCCGAGCGCGAGCTGTCCGTCGCGCGAGTGGGGGAGCGGCTCCTGTTCGTCACGCGCACGAGCGAGGGCGAACTCGACACGTTCTGGCTCGATTCGACCGAGCGCATCGAGGTGCACCACGGCGAGCGGCTCGCGCTGACCTCGCAGGTGCCCGTGGGGATCGGCGTCGAGCCGTTGACCGGTCGCGTCGTGATCGCGAGCGCGGGAACCAACGCGCGCGGAGTTCCGATGTGCCTGCGCGTGAGCTGGTTCACGCTCGAGGGCGAGCGGCTCACGCCGGTCGAGACGCGCTGGGTGCGCGGCGAGGCGAGCGGCACGCGCTGCACGACGCGGCCGGTCGTCGCGTTCGATCCCGCGGGGCAGCTCAACGTCTTCCACACGAACGAGCCGTCGGTCGAGGGCCAGATGAACTTCTGGCGCACGCGCCGCATCGGCAACGAGAAGCTCGACGAAGGCTGGCTCGTCTCGCTGCTCTACGACGTCTGGACGCGCACGCGCCGGCCGGTCGCGTTCACGACCGGTGCCCAAGGCAGCCTGTTCGCCTTCCGCTGGGACGCGGCCGAGGCGCACGGGATGCGCGTCAACGCGCTGCTCGTCGGGCACAACGGCTTCGGCATCGACGCCGAGCCGATGCGCGATTTCGACGACGGTGCGAAGATCCGGCTGCACGGCCTCGCCCACTCGATCCTCTGGATGCAGGACGCCCGATGAACCGCCGACTGGTGTGGCTCGCGACGCTCGCGCTCGCGCTCGTGGGGACTTTTGTCGCCTGCGGCGGCAAGGAGGAGCGCAAGCCCAACGTGGTGCTGATCCTCGTCGACACGCTGCGGCCCGACCACCTGCAGGCCTACGGCTACCAGCGTCCGACGTCGCCGTTCCTCTCCGGCCTCGCGCAGCGCGGCGTCCTGTGCGAGCGCGCCTTCTCGGCCTCGACCTGGACCGCGCCATCGACGGCCTCGCTGTTCACGGGCCTGTACCCCAACCAGCACGGCATCACCGAGGGTTTCTTCGTGCACCGCAAGCGGGCGGAACGCGACGGCGCGGAGAGCGCGGCCGAGGAGGCGAGCGTGGCGCTCAATCGCCTGCCCGAGGGCGTGCCGACGGTGCCGGAGCTCTTCGAGCGCGCCGGCTACGCGACGTTTGGCGCGAGCTGCAACGTCAACGTGACCTCGCGCATCGGCTTCGACCGCGGCTTCGGGCAGTTCGCGGACTTCACGGGTCCCCAGTACGGCAAGGGCGCCAACGCCGAGCAGGTGCTCGCGCAGCTGCGCACGTGGAAGCCGGAGATCGCCGGCGAGCGCCCGTACTTCCTGTACCTGCACTTCAACGACGTCCACTCGCCGTGGACTCCGCACAAGCCCGCGTTCCCCGTCGACAACCAGGCCTACGGCTCCGAGCGCTCGCAGTACGACGGCGAGCTGCGTTTCCTCGACCGGACGCTCGAGCAGATCTCGCGTGAGCTCGGCTGGAACGACGACACGCTGGTGGTCGTCGTGTCGGACCACGGCGAGGAATTCGGCGAGCACGGCGCGCTCGGGCACGGCTACTCGGTGCACAACGAGCTGATGCGCATCGTGATGCTGTACTCGTGGCCGGCGGTGCTGCCGCAGGGGCGCCGCATCGTGCAGCCGGTGTCGATCCTCGACGTGCTGCCGACGCTCGCGCAGCTCGTGGGGCTCGATGTGCCGCAGGATCGGTCCGGAGTGTCGCTCGCGCCGTCGCTCGCGGGTCGGGCCGAGCCGCCGGAGCGCACGCTGTTCGCGCTGCGGCTCAAGGAGGGCGGCACGCGCCAGCTGTGGGCCGCGCAGCGCGGGAACTGGAAGCTGATCCTGTCGGGAATTGGCGCGCAGCTCTACGACCACTCGATCGATCCGCTCGAGCGCAAGGACGTCTCGCGCGAGCATCCGGAGACGGTCGAGCGGCTCCTGGGCGAGCTGCGCGAGTTCCGCGCCGGATCGCACGTGCGCGGCGGCACGAAGGTCGACGTGGAACTCGACGCCGACGCGATCAAGGCCCTCGAGCAGCTCGGCTACACCGACAAGGCGGGCGACGGCGACAAGTGAGCGCTCGTGTCGTCACTTCCTGCCGCGCTCTCACTTGTCGGCGACGTCCTCGAAGTCGAACGAGTTCTTCGGGTCCGCCGGGGCGATCTTGAACACGTAGTTCATTCCCGCGGGCTTGCGCGGATCGGCGGGAGCCTTCGGCGCGGCCTTCTCGGCCTCGTCCTTGGCCTCCTCGCGTGAGGCCTCGTCCTTGCGCTGTTCCTTCATCGCGTCGTCTCCGTCTCCAGGATTCCCGTCTCGAACAAACGCTGCCGGCGCATCTCCTCCACGCAGCGCAGCGCCTCGCCGCGCACGTCGTGGGGGATGATCTCGATCACCTGCTCGACCGTGCGCGTGCCGTCGCAGCGCTCGAGCAGGAGCGCCGCCGCGGCGGAGAAGCACTGCACTTCGCCGGTCGCCGGGTCGTACACGAGAGCCGAGTCGCTGCGCGGCTCGCGTTCCAGCTCCTTGTCGAAGCGCACGCGGTCGGAGTCCTCGACCAGATCGGACTGGTAGCGCGGCCGCAGCGTCGCCGAGTCGATCGCGGCGAGGCGCTGGTCGATGCCGGCGCGGTCGAAGCCGAGCTCGAGCCGCACGAGGTCGCGGCG
>JABWBL010000352.1 GCA_013360535.1 Planctomycetaceae bacterium | reverse complement strand
GGCGGTGCGCCCGCGCCGGAGCCCGAGGGCGTGCCCGGACGATTTGCGAACTCCTCGGCTTTTCCCGAGGAGGGCGGCGTGGACTCAGGGCGAGCGGGCTGTGGCGCGGGCGCGGGCTCCTGCGGCGCAGCCGCTGCCGCGGACTCCGGTCGAATCTCGACGCTCGTGGCGTGAACCACGATTTCCGCGGGATTTTCGGGGCACTCGCCCACCGGCGCAGCGCCCGCGATCGGGGCCTCGGACTGGGGTTCACGCGCTGCTTCGGGCTGGCCGCGGAAATCGCTCGGTTCTTGCATGGCGGCGGGCCCCTACAGGCCGTCGCGCGGGCCGTTAGCGGCGAATTGGAACGCAGGGCTCGCGGTCGGGGCGCGGGCCGCCGCAGGGCCCCGAATCGGTCCGCGAGGATTTTCCCGGGAGGCCTCCGCTCGCTGGAACGACCGCCGGCGGCCGAATCAAGCCGGAAACGGCGAAATGCGACGCGCGCAAGTCGTTTCCTGAACAGCAGTTACGAGATTCGGCCCGGCCGTCTGCGCGCGCCGAGCCTCGGATTGTACCGAGTCAAGCCTGCGGGGACGGAAAACCACAACATCTAGGGGCAGGCTCCTTCTTGCTACCCCAGAACTAGCGTCGCTATGGTCCCGCCTCGCCCGGGGGACGGGGTTCGCGAGCCGAGGGGAATTCGGCGCGGGCCGAGCAGCTCTCCCGTGCGCGTGAGCTTCTCCTCTCCCCTCTAGTCTCCTTGCCCCGGGGTCCCCGTTCGTGGGGCTCCAAGGTCACCGTGTCCCAGACCTCGACCCAGTCCAGCATGTCCCAAGTCGAATTGCAGCCCAAGCCGAGCCCGGCTGGCGAGAGCGCGCGGCGCGCCGCCGCGAGCACGGGTGAGACGCGCATGCGCGTGCGCAAGCGCGCAGGCAATCTCGAGCCGGTCGACGTGATGAAGATCGTGCGCGCGGTCGAGCGCTGCGCGGCGGGGCTCACCGAGGTCGACGCGATGCGCATCGCGACGCGCACGATCTCCGGCCTCTACGACGGGGCGACGACGCAGGAGCTCGACCAGCTCTCGATCCAGACCGCGGCGTCGCTGATCGCGGAGGAGCCGCAGTACTCGCGTCTCGCGGCGCGCCTGCTCGGCGCCTTCATCGAGAAGGAGGTCCGCAACCAGGACATCATGAGCTTCTCGCAGTCGGTGCGCGCCGCCTTCGAGCACGGGCTCGTGTCCAAGGCGACCGCCGACTTCGTCGCGCTGCACTCGCGCAAGCTCGACCAGGCCGTGCTCGCGGAGCGCACCGACCTGTTCGAGTACTTCGGCCTGCGCACGGTGTACGACCGCTACCTGCTCGTGAACCCGCAGACGCGCGAGGCGCTCGAGACGCCGCAGTACTTCTTCCTGCGCGTCGCCTGCGGCCTGTCGCAAAACCCCAAGGAAGCGATCGAGTTCTACCAGCTGGTGAGCTCGCTCGAGTACCTGCCGAGCTCGCCGACCCTGTTCAATTCCGGCTCGCAGCGCTCGCAGCTCTCGTCCTGCTACCTGCTCGACTCGCCGCTCGACGATCTCGCGTCGATCTACGCCAAGTACGCCGACGTCGCGCAGCTCTCGAAGTTCGCCGGCGGCATCGGCCTCTCCTACACGCGCGTGCGCGCCAAGGGCTCGCTGATCCGCGGCACCAACGGCCACTCCAACGGCATCGTGCCGTGGCTCAAGACGCTCGACAGCTCGGTCGCCGCCGTCAACCAGGGTGGTCGCCGCAAGGGCGCCTGCTGCGTCTACCTCGAGACCTGGCACGCCGACATCGACGAGTTCCTCGAGCTGCGCGACAACACCGGCGACGAGGCGCGCCGCACGCACAACCTCAACCTCGCCAACTGGGTGCCCGATCTGTTCATGCAGCGGGTCGAGCAGGATGGCACGTGGTCGCTGTTCGACCCGAAGGTCGTCCCGCACTTCACCGACCTGTACGGCAAGGAGTTCGAGGACGCCTACCTCGAGGCGGAAGAGAAGAAGCTCTTCGTGCGTCAGGTCAAGGCGCGCGAGCTGTACTCGCGCATGATGCGCACGCTCGCCCAGACCGGGAACGGCTGGATGACGTTCAAGGATTCCTCCAACGGCAAGTGCAACCAGACGGGGACGCCCGGCCGCACGGTGCACCTGTCGAACCTGTGCACCGAGATCATCGAGGTGACGAGCAACGACGAGACCGCGGTGTGCAACCTCGGCTCGATCAACCTCGGCAAGCTCGTGCGCGACGGCGCCTTCGACTTCGTGCGCCTCGGCGAGATCACGCGCGTCGCGGTGCGCCGCCTCGATCGCGTGATCGACATCAACTACTACCCGACCGAGACCGCGCGCACGTCCAACTTCGCGTGGCGCCCGGTGGGCCTGGGCGTGATGGGCCTGCAGGACGTGTTCTTCAAGCTGCGCCTGCCGTTCGACAGCCAGGCCGCGGTCGAGCTCTCCGCGCGCATCCAGGAGGAGATCTACTTCAACGCGCTGTTCACCAGCTGCGAGCTGGCCGAGGAATCGGGCGCGCACCCGCTGTTCGACCAGACGCGCGCGGCGAAGGGCCAGCTGCAGCACGACCTGTGGGGCCACAAGCCGAGCGACGAGAAGCGCTGGGACGACCTCAAGGCGCGCATCGCGGTGCACGGCCTGCGCAACTCGCTGCTGATCGCGATCGCGCCGACGGCGACGATCGCGTCGATCGCGGGTTGCTACGAGTGCATCGAGCCGCAGATCTCGAACCTCTTCAAGCGCGAGACGCTCTCGGGCGACTTCATCCAGATCAACCGCTACCTCGTTCAGGAACTGAAGGAACGCGGCCTGTGGAACGAGGAGATGCGCAACCGCATCAAGTCGGCCGAAGGCTCGATCCAGGACATCGACGTGATCCCGGCCGACCTGCGCGCGCTGTACCGCACCGCGTGGGAGCTGCCGCAGAAGGCGCTCGTCGACCACGCCTGCGCGCGCGGCCCGTGGATCGACCAGTCGCAGTCGCTCAACCTGTTCATCGAGAACCCCGTCATCGGCAAGCTCTCGTCCATGTACATGTACGCGTGGAAGAGCGGCCTCAAGACGACCTACTACCTGCGCTCGCGCCCCGCGACGCGCATCCGGCAGACGACCGTGTCGAGCACGGCCGCCGCCACCGCGCCGGTGACCGACGCGCAGGCCGTCGCCTGCTCGCTCGAGAACCCCGAGTCCTGCGAAGCCTGCCAGTAACTGCGCCGGCGTTTTTCCGCTCCTCATCTCACGTCCCACCAGAAGCACCGTCGCATGTCCGTCGCCGTCGCCCCGCGCCAGATGATCCTCAACCCCGGCCTCGACCTGACGCTCAGGCCGATGCGCTATCCCGTCTACTACGAAATGTACAAGGCGGCGATCCGCAACACGTGGACGGTCGAGGAGGTCGACTTCTCCTCCGACCTCGTCGACCTGCGCAGCCGCCTGCTGCCGGCCGAGAAGCACCTCGTGCACCGCCTCGTCGCGTTCTTCGCGACCGGCGACTCGATCGTCGGCAACAACGTGGCGCTCAACCTCTACCGCCACATCAACGCGCCCGAGGCGCGCATGTACCTGTCGCGGCAGATCTACGAGGAAGCGCTGCACGTGCAGTTCTACCTGACGCTGCTCGACAACTACGTGCCCGACATCAAGGAGCGCGAGCTCGCCTTCGCGGCGATCCACAACATCCCGTCGATCGCGCGCAAGGGCGAGTTCTGCTTCAAGTGGATGGATTCCGCGACGTCCCTCGACCGCCTGAACACGCCCGAGGACCGCAAGCGCTTCCTGCTCAACCTGATCTGCTTCGCGTGCTGCGTCGAGGGCCTGTTCTTCTACGCGGCCTTCGCCTACGTCTACTTCATGCGCTCGAAGGGCCTGCTGAACGGCCTCGCGTCCGGCACGAACTGGGTCTTCCGCGACGAGAGCATGCACATGAGCTTCGCGCTGGAAGTCGCCGACACCGTGCGGCGCGAGGAGCCGGAGCTGTTCGACGCGCAGCTCGAGCGCGACATCCACCAGATGATCGACGAGGCCGTCGGCTGCGAGACGCAGTTCGCCGAGGACCTGCTGCAGGGCGGCGTCCCGGGGCTCTCCTCGCGCGACATGCGCCAGTACCTCGAATACGTCGCCGACCAGCGCCTCGAGAACCTCGGCCTCAAGAAGCGCTACGGCTCGAAGAATCCGTTCGGGTTCATGGAGCTGCAGGACGTGCAGGAGCTCTCGAACTTCTTCGAACGCCGCGTCAGCGCCTATCAGGTCGGCGTCACGGGCGAGGTCGCCTTCGACGAGGCGTTCTAGCCCGCCTTATTCATGAGCCTCTACTGCGAACGCGAAACCGCTGGTTTTGGTCCTCAGCGACCTGCAGGTCGCCTGCGGGAAAAACCATCCTCGCGCCTTGCATCGCCGGCGTTTTCGCGTTCTCGCTACGAGGCTCATGAACAAGCCGGGCTAGCCCCGCAGCGTCCTCCATGCGCGCGCCCCGGCTGCCCGTGAACGGGGGCCGGGGCGCTGCGTTGGAAGCGGGCGAGCCGATCGCCTAAGCTCGCACGCCGCTTGGACGCCACTCGCGAACTCGACACGCTCTGCCAGACGCTCGCGCCGAAGGTGCAGCGCGGCGGCCTGCGCGCGCTCAGCGAGCCGGAACGCACGGTGTTCCTCGTGGGGAGCTTCGCCACCGCGCTCGACAACGGCGGCCCCGACTCGTTCTTCTACAACGACAGCGGACGCTTCGCCGAGCAGACCGTCGAGGCGCTGCAGACGATCTCGGCGCGACCGCTGGCGAAGTGGCTCGAGAAGGCGATTCAAGGCTTCCCCGACGGCGAGGTGCCCGACGACATCGACGAGCGCACCGACGCGCTCGACGAGGTGGCGACCGACCTCGAGGACGTGTTCGAGCGCCTGCGCGATGCCTACGAGGAGCTCGGCCCCGAACGCATGCGCAAGGCGACGCTGCGCTACTGGCAGGCGCAGACCGGCGCTCCGGGCGCGGGTGACGTGGAAAGCGATTCCTGAGCCGGGCCAAGGCGCGGGCGCGGGCGCCGCGCGAGCGCAGGCCGGCAGGTAGGCTGGAAGGTCGTGGCCCCCGCCGTCGAAAGCACGAAGTTCGCGCAGGATGTCGAGCTGTGGCTCGCCAGCCCGGCGCGGCGCGCGCTCGTCGCGGCGCTGCTCACCGCCTTCGTCGCGGGCGTGACGACGCTGCAGGTCGTCGAGACGCTGCACTCGCGCAACCGCAACTACGAGTGGGACGCGCTCTACATCCAGCAGGTCTGCCTGTGGGCGCCGTGGGGCCTGCTCGGCGGGCCGATGGTGTACCTCGCGCGCTGGATCTTCCGCGTGCGGCGCTCGTGGCTGTTCGCGGCGGCGGTGCAGGCTCCGCTGTCGGTCGCCGTCGCGTACCTGTTCAAGACCTACGAGGAAGTGCTCGCGAACGTCGTGTTCCAGGGCACGTGGTTCGCTCCGTCGCGCCCGGTGGGCGAGGCGTCGTTCCGTTTCACGCGCGAGCTGCTCGTCTACTGGCTCGTGCTCGCGACGGGCGCCGCGGTGTACTCGTTCCTGCGTTCGCAGCAGGAAGAGCGCCGCGCCGCCGAGGCACGCCTGCGCGAGGCGCAGCTCGCGGGAGAGGTGTCGCGCGCGCAGCTCGACACGCTGCGCAGCCAGCTGCATCCGCACTTCCTGTTCAACGCGCTGCATTCCGTCGGTGGCCTCGTGCGCGCCGACGAGAAGCAGCGGGCGCTCGCGGTGCTCGCGTCGATCGCGTCGCTCCTGCGGCAGACGCTCGACCGCGCCGACGCGCAAGAAGTGACGCTCGCCGAGGAGGTCGAGCTCGCGCGGCGTTACCTCGAGATCGAGCGCATCCGCTTCGGCGAACGGCTCGCTGTGGAGATCGAGGTCGAGCCCCAAGCCGAGGGCGCGAACGTGCCCGCGCTGTTCCTCTTGACGCTCGTCGAGAACGCGGTGCGCCACGGCGTCGCGCCGCGGGTCGAGGGCGGCACGATCAGCGTGCGCGCGCGTGTCCACGGCGCGCGTGTCGAGATCGTGGTCGAGGACGATGGGCCCGGAATTCCCGAGGATGTGCGCGTTTCCGGCCAGCGTGCGGCGGACGCGAGCGGCGTCCACATCGGGCTCGCGAACACGCGGCGACGGCTCGAGCTCCTGTATGGGCCAGAGCAGGCGCTC
>JABWBL010000351.1 GCA_013360535.1 Planctomycetaceae bacterium | reverse complement strand
CTTCGGCGGCGGCCTGGGCGACCCGATCGAGCGCCGACGTGACGCCCTCGACCGCGCTCACCACCGCCACGGGACGCTCGTGGACCCGCGCGGCGAGAATTGCACCGACACGGCGCACCGCGGGGCCGTCGGTCAGGGAGGCGCCGCCGAACTTGTGGACGGGACGCGGGGTCGGATCGGGGGGCATGTTCGGGGGAGCCGGCGGGCCAGATCCGCGGCGCGCGGCCTATGATAAGGCGCTTCTCGACGCGCAACGAACTCCAGACCATGACCTCCATCGACCGCGACAGCCTGATCTACGACTGGAACACGACCGGCGAGGCCCCCAAGAAGCCCGCGGGAGCGATCCAGTTCGACGACGAGACCCTGCGCGACGGACTGCAGAGCCCGTCCGCGCGCGACCCCGAGCTCGCCGACAAGATCGCGCTCGTGCAATTGATGGACCAGCTCGGGCTGCACACCGCCAACGTCGGCCTGCCCGGCGCCGGTGCGCGCGCGCGCGAGCACATCACCGCGCTCGTGCGCGAGATGGCGGGCCTCAAGATCAAGGCCAACGTCGCCTGCCGCACCGTCATCACCGACATCGCGCCGGTCGTCGACGTCGTGCAGGCGACCGGCCAGCCCGTCGAGGTCTGCGCCTTCATCGGCTCGTCCCCGATCCGCCAGTACGCGGAGAACTGGGAGATGGGCACGATGCTCAAGCTCTCGAAGGACGCCGTCGAATTTGCCGTGAAAAACGGCCTCGACTGCATGTTCGTGACCGAGGACACGACGCGCGCGCACCCCGACGACGTCCGCGCGCTCTACACGACCGCGATCGAAGCCGGCGCCAAGCGCGTGTGCGTCTGCGACACGTGCGGCCACGCGACGCCCGTCGGCACCGCCAAGCTGATCCGGCACGTGAAGAGCATCGTCGACGCGACCAATCCGAAGGTCGGCATCGACTGGCACGGCCACCGCGACCGCGGCCTCGGCCTCGCCAACGCGCTCGCCGCCCTCGAAGCCGGCGCGACGCGCGTGCACGCGACGGCGCTCGGCGTTGGAGAGCGCTCGGGCAACGCCGAGATGGACCTGCTGCTCGTCAACCTGCGCCTGCTCGGCTGGATCGACAACGACCTCTCGGTGCTCGGCGACTACGTGCGCCTCGCCCACAAGGCCATCGGCGTCCCGCTGCCCTCGAACTACGCCGTCTTCGGCTCCGACGCCTTCGAGACCGGCACCGGCGTCCACGCCGCCGCCGTCATCAAGGCCTTCAAGAAGGGCGACCCCTGGCTCGCCAATCGCGTCTACTCGGGCGTCCCCGCCGACATGGTCGGCCTCGAGCAGGTCATCAAGGTCGGCCCCATGTCGGGCAAGTCCAACGTGATCTGGTTCCTCGAGAAGCACGGCGTCCAGCCCACCGACCAGGCCGTCGACGCCGTCCTGCAGCTCGCCAAGACCACCCCGCGCCTCCTCGACACCTCCGAGATCCTCGCCGCCGCGCGCGGCTGAGCGCGGAGACGTCCGACGCCCCGCTGCCCAACGAACTCTTGTCCAGACCCCGGAGCGCTTCAGGCGCTGGGAGGACCGGCGATCGGATCAGGACAGCTGATCGATCCGCCAAACAGCGGTAGCGATCTTGGCGAGCTGTTTCTGGCGCCGATCGATGGACTGCGGGGTCCACTCCTGAAAGTCGGATGCCAAACGAGCAGTAAGCGCCCAGGCACTCTTGGCATAGGCGTCTCGCTTCACGGCGAACGCGGCGTTGCCCAGATCGCGGTTGGGGGACGACGCGAGCAACGCCATGTTGCCCAGTCGATGCACGAAATCGTCGAGCTGCTCACTGGCGAACTCCTCCCACCCGACAGTCGGGTGCTCAGGAAGGATGTGTTCGACGGAGATGGACGGATCGTCCTTGTCTGGCCGCGTTCCGCTCACGTGGTGTTCCAGCTCGCTGAGCAGGTACCGCACCAGCTTGCGGTTGCGGGCGGCCGCCGTGCGCAGGGATCGGTCCGCGAAGGCGGCCTCGAACTGCGCGTCGGAGACGTACACCGACCGCAGCACCTCCAATGTGCCGCGAGCGTCCTGGAGCTTGCCGGTAGCGAGACCAAGCGCCGCTGCGTGGTAGGCGCGTTCCTGATCCGAGGTGTGCAGGCCGCCGATCACGTTGTAGCGCAGGGAGATGATGACGCAGCTGCGGAGCACGACCTCGAAGGCCTCATCGCCAAGGCTGCGCCGGGCGGCCATGAGCAGCGGGAACGGCTGACGGACGCTGAACATGCGCAACGTGCTCACCAACTCGCGCCACGGCGCCGACCAACCGGGAGTCTCGGGCTGGGTGAGGGCCACGTACGTCTCGACGTCGACATCCATCTCGCGCAACAGCTCGAAGACCTGAGCGCGAGTGGTGACGCGGCTTCGGATCACCTTGAACAGTTCCGTCTGGCGCGCTGAAGGGTGACGACTGTTCCAGTGGTTCCGCAGGAAGTCGGGGAGGCTCTCGGCGCCCAGACGGCTCAGCAGGGACTCCCACTGATCTTCCAGTGCCCGGAGCTCGGCCTCGTGCTCCTCGGAACGATGCAGCACGGAGAAGAGGTAGTTCTTGAGGAGGTCCGTTGCCGAGAGCCGTACACCGCGGGCATTCAACGTCTCGAAGACCTTGTAGGCATTCAGTTCGTCTGAAACGGTGATGACCGTGAAGAACAGCTTGTCGCTCATCGAATCGACGAGCTGAGCGAGCGCTCGGCCTCGGTTCGCGAGCTCGACGGACTTGATGTGGTCCTCGACCTTGCGCTCAAACCACTCGAAGGCGCTGCGGAGTGCGCGCTCGGACGCCTTGAACCCGTGCTGGGGCAGTCGTTGGGCGAGCGGAACCAGATAGGTCTGGTAGTAGCGGTCGTTGTTGCGGTTCAGCGTGAGCTTGGAGCGGGTCACGAGCGTGACCGGATCGAGGTATCCGACATAGGTCTGCCGGAGCTGGGCGAGTCGCTGCCCATTCTGTTCCGCGTCGACCCCTTGTTCGATGAGACGCTGCAGGCCTCGGAGGGACGCGAGCACGATCAGGCTCAGCGTCGTCAGGCGCTGCTGGCCGTCGATGACCTCAAAAGTCTTGTCGTCCGTCGACTGAAGCACGAGGTAACCCATGTAGTGCGAAGTCTCGCCTCCGCTCGTCATGGTCCCGAGCAGGTCCTGCCACAGGTCGTCCCACTCGGCCTCGGTCCAGCTGTAGTCACGCTGGAAGCGCGGGACACGGTAGGTCAATCCGTTCCCGAGCAGCTTGCGAAACGTGTCGTTCTGGGTCTTGAAGCTGGTCGCTGCCATGGGCTGTTCGCAAGTGTAGCGAGCGCCCGACACAAGTCCGGCGCCATTCGAACGCAAGGCCGAGGCCCGGAGTGACCCTCGCCGAAACGCTGGCGATCCGCGCGCTCCGTGTCCGTAGAACAGCCCTCGTCCCGACGTTCCATGACGAAGAAGTTCCCTCCGTCGCCCAGCGAGGGCTTCGCGCGGTCGAGGGGCGCTGGTAGCGTTCGGTCGGCGGCGCCGGCGGGCTGCGGCGGCGCCGGAGACCATGCAGTCGCTCCTCTCCACCTATGCGCAGTTCGAGGCGCAGCTGCCGTTCGTGCTGACGGTGGCGATCATCGCGCTGGGGATCCTGCTGTTCGTGCGCGAGACGTTTGCGGTCGACGTGACGGCGCTCGTGATCATGACGGCGTTCATCGTCACGGGCGTGCTCGCGCCGGAGGAGGGCTTTGCGGGCTTCACGAACCCGGCGACGACGACGGTCGGGTGCATGTTCGTGCTGAGCTACGGGCTGTTCCGCAGCGGCGTGCTCGATCCGCTGATCCGCGTGCTGATTCGCCTCGGGCGCTGGCACTTTCCGGCGGCGCTGGTCGCGTTGCTCGCGTTCGCGACGGTGTGTTCGGCGTTCATCAACGACACGGCCGTGGTCGCGCTGCTGATGCCGGCAGCGCTGCGGCTGGCGGAGCGCAGCGGCGTCGCGCCGAGCAAGGTGCTGATGCCGCTGTCGTTCGCGGCGCTGCTCGGCGGCGCCTGCACGCTGATCGGAACGAGCACGAACGTGCTGGTGAGCGGCATCGCGGAGAAGCAGGGCTACGCGCCGTTCGGCATGTTCGAGTTCAGCCGCGCGGCGCTCTGGATCACGCTCGTCGGCACGCTGTACATGCTCACGATCGGCTTCATGCTGCTGCCGTCGCGGCGCACGGGTTCGAGCGTGCCGGCGAGCTCGTCGAGCTACGTGGCGTGGGTGCGGATCGAGGCGGGCTCCGCCGATGTGGGCCGGACGATCGATCAATCGCTGCTGCGGCGCGAGTTCGAGGCGCAGGTGCTGCGGCTGCGGCGCGGCGACGGGACGCGCGTGAAGGAGCCGGATGCGGCGACGAAGCTGGCAGCCGGAGACGAGCTCACGGTCGTGCTCG
>JABWBL010000350.1 GCA_013360535.1 Planctomycetaceae bacterium | reverse complement strand
CGACAGCCGCCTCGCGCGCGTCGGCCTGCGCACTGCGAACTCGCCCCTGCGCCCAGCGGCGGCGCCGCTTGCCGACTCGAACGGACTGGCGCGGTTCGTGGGACGCCTTATCCCAAGCTCGACAGGCGGGGACGCTGCTCGCTGTTGCGTGCGCGCACCCGTCGCGGAGGTGGAGGGTTCGTCATGCGCGCGAGCATCGATGGGCGTTGGATCGTGGCCGCGGCTCTGCTCGGTGTCCTCGCGCTCGGACCCCACGGGCCGGCGTCGAATTCGACGAACGAACGGAATTGGCCGACGACCCGCGCGCCATCGGCGCTGAAGCGTGAACCGCGCTTCGACCCGGCGGCGACCCTCGCGTTTTCGCCCAATCAAGGGCAGTGGGAGCACGGCGTCCTGTACTCGGCGTCGATGGGGAGTTCCGAGCTGCAGCTGCGGGAGCGCGGCTGGCGACTGGAGCTGCAGGAGCTCGTGTCCGACACGTCCGTCCAGCCCCGCCTTCCGTTCGGGGAGCGGCTGCGTCCGGCGACGCGCTCGGCCACGGTCGACATGACGTTCACGGGGAGCCACTCCGCGCCGCGGCTCGTCGCTCGCGAGCGCCTGCCGGGTGTCGACAGCTACTTCTTCGGCAGCGAGCCGTCCGGCTGGCGAGCCGACGTCCCGCGCTACGGCGCGGTGGCGTACCTCGACCTCTACGACGGCGTCGACGCCTGCGTGTACTCCAAGGACGGTCACCCCGAGTACGACGTCGTGCTCTCGCCCGGCGCGGACCTCGACGCGGTCGAGATCGCCGTCGACGGCGCCACTTCGCTCGCGATCGACGCATCCGGCGCGCTCGTGCTCGACACGCCGCTCGGCGAGGTCGTCCAGCCGCCGCCCGTCGCCTTCGAGCGCACGGCCTCCGGCGAGCGCGTCGCCGTCGCCTGCGCGTTCGAGTTGCGCGGTGCGCGCTCCTACGGCTTCCGCGCTCCCGACTGGGATGGCACGAGCGAGCTCGAGCTCGACCCCGGGCTGCTCTTCTCCACGCGCTTCGACCACGAGCTGTTCTCGGTCGCCGTCGACGCGCAAGGCCTGATCTTCGTCGCCGACGTGTGGGCTGGCTGGATCGCGCGGATCGACCCGGCGTTGCCCGCGGCGCAGCAGGTCCTGTGGTCCGTGTCGTTCGGCGGCGTCGACAACCTGTTCGACCTGTTCGTCGAGCCCTCGGGCATCGTCACCGTGACCGGACGTTCGAGCGGCGGCTTGCCGATCACTCCGGGCGCGTACGACGCCACGCACAACGGCACTTCCGACGTGTTCCTCGCGCGCTTCGACCCGTCGCTGCCGGGGAGCCAGCAACTCGTCTGGTCGACGTACCTCGGCGGTTCCGGCATGGAGTGGGGGGGCTACGCGCTCTTCGTCGATGCAGCGGGACTCGTCACCGTGTCGGGCGCGACGGAATCCGCGAACTTCCCGACGACGCCCGGCGCCTTCGATCGCACATTTGACGGCGGCGGGCAATTCGGCGATGCGTACGTCGCGCGTTTCAACCCGGCGCTCGTCGGCGCGCAGCAGCTCGTGTATTCGACCTTCGTCGGCGGCGCCGCGGCCGAGGTCGGCACCGGCCTGCACGTGGGAGCGCTGATCTCGCTCACCGGCTGCACGCGCTCGCCCAACTTCCCCGTCACGGCCCAGGCTTTCGACGCGACGCACAACGGCGACTGGGATTGTTTCCTGTTGCAGCTCGACCCCACGCTGCCGCAAGGCCAGCAATTGCGCTATTCGACGTTCCTCGGCGGCAGCGGCCCCGACGGCACCAGCTACCGCACGCCGCTCTGCCTGGACAGCGCCGGCGTCGTCACGCTCTCGGGGCAGGCCGTCTCGCCCAATTTCCCGACGACGCCCGGCGCCTGGAATCGCACCTTCAACAACAGCGAGGAACTGTTCGTCGCGCGGCTCGATCCCGCGGCCATTCCGAGCCAGCAACTCGTCTACTCGACCTATTTTGGCGGGAGCGGCACGGAGAATCCCTGCGGCTACGCGGTCAGTTCCGGCGGTCTGGTGACCTTTGCAGGCTGGACGGAGTCGCTCGACCTGCCCGTCACGCCGGGCGCATTCCAGCCGCAGCTCGCGGGCCAGCGAGATGCCTTCGTCGCGCGCCTCGATCCGTTCGCACCGACGGGCGCGCAGCTCGTCTACTCGACCTACCTCGGCGGCAGCGGCCTCGACGAGCTGCAGGACCTCGCGCTCGATTCCGCCGCCGATGCCGTCGTCGTCGGCCGCACGTTCTCCGGCGACTTCCCGATCACGAGCGGCTCCCCGTTCGGTGGCGGGTTCTTGAGCTTCCTCGACCTGCCCGAGCCCGCGGTCTCGCTCGTCGCCCCGCCGGACATCGTGCAGGTCTGGGTCGAAGGCCCGCCGCTGCAGACCGATCCCGCGCGCACGGGCCATGCGACCTGGAGCGACACCTGCGACCCCAGCCCGGTGCTCTCGTACTCCGACCTCCTCGACCCCGGCGTCCAGCCGACCGAGCCCGAGACCATCGTGACGCGCACCTGGCGCCTCACCGACTCCTGCGGCAACCTCCGCACCGCCGTGCAGCGCATCACGCTGCTCAGCCCGGCCGGCGCCGGTGCCCTGCACCTCGACGCCAAGCCCCTCGAGTGCCCCAACCTCCTCCGCGCCTTCGCGCCGGGCACCACCACCTTCAGCCTCGTCGGCACCGCGACCACCGAAGTCGCCGACCTCGACCTCGCCTCGCTGCGCCTCTCTCGCGCCGACGGCCTCGGCCTGCCCCTGCGCCGCTTCGCCCTCGCCTACCTCGACCTCTCCACGCCCCTCTACGGCCCCATCGGCGCCTGCCCCCCCGCCGGCCCCGACGGCCGCATGGACCTCGCCCTCGAATTCCCCAACCTCGACCTCCGCCGCCTCCTCGGCCTCACCACCCTGCCCAACGGCACCCCCCTCGAACTCGTCCTCCGCGGCCGCCTCCTCGACGGCACCCCTTTCGAAGCCCGCGACCTCGTGCACGTGACGCGCGCGCTGAAGTGAGGTCGGGGAGCGCGCTCCGGCGCCCTGCTGGCCATCACGAGACGGATCCTGGTGCACAGTGATCCGAAGCTCCTCGTGCGCGTCTCCAGTCGCCGGGGGGCCGAGGAACAGCGCAGCGCGGTGGAACGTGCGGCGGGGCGGTAGAGAATCGGAACCCGGTCCGACGCTCGCGCCCCTCGCCTGAATCCTGAGGACTCGCCACCTCAGCAGCGCGCTCACGTTCACGCCCTGCCGATGGCAACGCATTTGGGCATGAGGTTGACGCTGTGTCGCCAAGGCCGAACGCCTTGGTGCTCAGGGCCCACTCGCGCCGAGGTCGGTCTCGTCGGGTGCGCTGAGGAGCACGACTCGCCTTCGCTGAAATCCTCGAGCACCCGCACGACCTGTTCGGTGTAGCGGCCGGTGCGGCATTCGGTGCGGTCGCCGGAGCGCACGAAGACGAGGCTCTCTTTGCCCTCGCTGTGCGTGGCCAGCAGCGGGAGGTGCAGCGTGTCGGGCAGTTCCTCGATCAGGATTTCGACGAGGCACGACATGCCCGGTCGCAGGCCCGTCGTGTCGGAGTCGATCGCGACGTCGGTGCGGGAGAGGCGGGTGTTCGGATTGGCCCACCACGGATTCTGGACGGGGAGCACGGCGACGTAGGTCACCTTGCCGACGAGCTGGCTGCTCGTCGCTGTCGCGCTGCGAGTGGAACCTCATGTCGGCCCGCGCCGCGCGCGGCTTGGCCTTGGCGACCTGCTCCTCGAGCTTGGTGCGCTTCTCGCGCTACAGCCCGATCTCCGCCTCGCTCGAGCGCAGGTAGGCGGCGAAGTCGACCAGCCGCGCCTTGGCCTGCAGCTCGACCCGCTCGAGCTCGCGCCGCGCCTCCACCTCCGTGGCGAGGTCGATCGCCTGCTGAGACTTCTGGTGCAGCGAGGCCCGGTCGCCCTCCTCGAAGCGCCGCAGGTCCTGCTCGGCGAACTTGAGCTTCTGCTGCGCCGCCGCGATGTCGCTGCGGTTCTGGCTCTCCTGGATCTCGTGGTTCTGCCGCGACTTGACGAAGGCCGCCTCGGCGTTGTTGACCGAGACCGTCTGCTGCAGCAGGCGTTCGACGAGCGCGCTCGCGTCGAGCTCGCACACCAGCTGACCTTCCTCGACCCACCTGACCTCCGGCACCAGCATCAGGATCGTCGTGCGCCCCTCGAGGCCACAGCGCAGCGCGGCGCTCCCCGCCGCCTTGAGGTTGTCGCGCGCGACCATGGCGATGCGCAGCCGTCCACGCACCAGGGACGCGGAGCGCCCAGCCCGGCGGCACTCGCCGCCGTCCCGCGGGTTTCTCGAGTCCCTAGCCAGCCCTATTCACGAGCGCACGATCGCGCGAGCGGGGAGCCGCGGATGTCGCTGGACGTCCGTCGTTTTCGACCGCACCGGACTTTTTGAGGTCGAAAGCA
>JABWBL010000349.1 GCA_013360535.1 Planctomycetaceae bacterium | reverse complement strand
GCCCCGCGCGCTCGCGCACCTGCGGCGGCCGCGCCGGCGCGCGCGTGCGCTTCTCGTCGCGGTTGAAGAACAGTTCGTACCCCTGCCCGTGGTGCAGCCACGTCAGCGTGCACACGCGGCATTCTCCGGCAGGTTCTGGCCCGCCTCGTGCTTCAAGGTCGACGGCGCGACGCCAAATTCCGGCCCCGGATCGAATCCCTGCAGGCGCAGGACGAAGGCGACGAGCGCGAAGTGGTGCACCGTGTGCGACACGAGGAACTGCAGCTCGCGCGCGAGGCTCGAGCGGCTCTCGAAACGCTCGCCGCTCTCGCCACTGTCGAGCTTGACGCCGAGCTCATGGCTCGCCTCCAGCGTTCGCACCGCCGCGAGGCCGGCCTCCGCGAGCGCGAGCCGCTCGAGCGCACGCTCGCGACTCCGTTCGACCTCGACGTCCCGCTCACGACGGTCGTAATCGATCCGTCCCTCCGCGACGCCCGCGAGGAAGCAGTCGTAGTGGTCGAGCACGTGCCGCAGGTGCGCTCCCACACCTCCCCGCCCGCCCGGTGCCGTGGCGACGTACGCCTCGTCGCTGAGCCGCCCGACGAGCGCGCGCGCCTGCGCCAGACACGCGAGGTTGGCCTGAACGAGCTCTCTGGACCCGCGCTTGGGCATGGCGTCGCTCATGGTACGGGCACCAACCTTGCCGCGATCGCCTGCTGGAGCTTTTCCGCGAGCCGCTTGCGGTCGCCGTCGCGCACGGGCTCGCGCAGGAACTCGACGCGCGCCTCGATGCGCTCGAGCGCCGCCATCTCCAGCGCGTGCGGGCCAAATGGCATGTCTCCCCACCAGCACACGTGCGTCGAGGCCGGAGGATCCTGCGGCGCGGTGCGGTAGCTCAGCGTCGCGGCCCACACGTCGAGGCCACCTTCCGCCGCCGGCGCCAGCAACGACGGCCGGAACGGCAGCACGCTCTCGCCCTTGGTGCTCGTGCCCTCGGGGAACACGACGACTCCGACGCCGCTCGACAGCGCCCGCGCGATCTGCGCGTTCGTCGCCGGCAGGTCGCGCTTGCGCTCGCGCACGAGGAAAACCGTGTCGAAACAGCGCGCGAGCAGCCCGATCACCGGCCAACCCGCAACTTCGGCCTTCGACACGAACGAGGTGTCGAGCGCCGACCCGAGCACGACCACGTCGAGGTACGAGAGGTGGTTCGCCACGAGCAGCACTCCCGTCGGCGGCGGCGCTCCGACGAGCTCCACGCGCACCGCAAAAGCCGCGCACATCGCCGCGCACCAGCGCCGCATGATTCCTCGCCGCCAGCGCAGCCGCAGGCGTGGCGCGGGCACGAGCACGACGTGCCCGACGGCCCACGAGCCGAACAGCACGGCCGTCGCCGCTCCCGCTCGCACGAGGCGCCAGCCCACCCGCAACCGCTTCTTCACGCGCGGCATCGAATCCGCTGCGTGCGCCCGCGTCAACTTCGCGGCGCTACTTGGGGAAATAAGAGCGGTAAGCATGGGGCTCGAGGTCCTGCACGTCGAGCAGCGCGAGAAAGTCGATGGTCTTGAAGGCGCGGTCGAGCGCGGGCTCACCGACGATCTTCGCGCCGAGCTTGAGGTAGCCCGCGAACAGCGCCGGCAGCTTGACCGTCGTGTCGAGCTTCGCCTCGAATCCCGGCGAATAGCACTCGAACGCCGGCAGCGTGCGCACGACGAGATCGCGCCGCAGGAAGCCGCCGGCCGCGAGGAAGTCGTGCGTCGCCTTGCCCACGTCAGGATCCTGGCTCGTCAGCGAGCAGCAGCCGAACAGGTAGCGCTTGTGGTTCCACGCGAGGTAGGCCGCGAGCCCGCGCCACAGGTGCTGCAGCACGCGCCCGTTGCGGTGCTCCCTCGCGACGCAGGCCCGCCCGGTCTCGACCGCGGCGTCGAGCAGCCACGGCGGGAGCTGCGACAGGTCGTATTCGGTCGCCGTGTACCAACCGACGGGCGTCGCTTCGGCCATCGCACGCGTCTGCACGCGGTAGGTCCCGACGACCGCGCCCGTCGCCTGCTCGAGCACCATCAGGTGGTGACAGGTCGCGTCGAACGGGTCGCGGTCGAGCCCGGTGGCGTAGCTCTCGTCGAGGCCTTCGTGCAGCTCGACGTTGAACACCTCGAAACGCAGGCGCTGGATCGCGACGAGGTCCTCTTCCGTGCGCGCAAACCGCGACAGGTAGGAACCGCTCGAGTGCTCGGCCGTCGGCAGCCCCTCCGTCGAACGCGGGTAGGGCGCGAGCGCGGGTGCGTTCGTCGCATTCGGCAGCTGAAGTTCCATGCACGGGTCCTCGGGGCGCGGAAGTGGCGACCGGGCTTCGGCTGGGAGCCTAGGCACCGTTCGACAGGCGGAGTACGGGGCAGCGGGAATTTTGTGACAGGCCCGCATGACGAAGCGTGAATCGGGCCGAAAGCTTCGAGCAATCGCCCTAGAATCGGGCCCATGCCCGCCCGACACCTGCGCGCGCTCCTCGGCGCGCTCGCCGCGACCTGCCTGCTCGCCACCTGCCGCGACGCCCAGCGTCCCCCGAACGTGGTCGTGATCGCGCTCGACACCCTGCGCCCCGATTGCCTCGGGACCTACGGCCACACACGCGACACAAGCCCCAACCTCGACCGCTGGGCCGCGAAGTCGGTCGTGTTCGAGAATGCGCAAACTGCCGCGCCCTGGACTGCGCCCTCGCTGCTGTCGGTGATGACTTCGCTCTATCCGAGCGTGCACGGCATCTCGACCTTCCCCAATCCGGGCACGATGAACGAGCGTGTCACGACGCTCGCGGAGGTCCTGAAGGCGCGCGACTACGCGACAGGCGCGTTCACCGACGGCGGTTACGCCAAGCGGCAATACGGCCTCGGGCAGGGCTTCGACACGTACCCGCTCAACGAGGGAGACACGCCCGAGCAGCACGCCTCGAACCTGCTGCACCCGATGCGCCTCGCCGAGAACCTCGAACGCACGCTGCGCTGGATCGAAGAGTTCAAGGACGAGCCCTTCTTCCTGTTCTTCCACACGTACGAGATCCACGGGCCCTACATGCCGCCGGAGGCCGACATCCGGGACTTGCGTCCGGACTATCGCGAGCAGGAAGAGCACGCCGAGCTCGTGAAGAAGATCGACCACATGCTCGCGACGGGCGAGATCGACGCCGAGGGCGTGCGGCTCGTGCTCAAGCACAAGGAGCACTGCAACGCGGGCGCCGACAAGAAGGAGATGGAGCTCCTCTACCCCAAGCTCAAGGAGTACGGCATCCGCACGTCGGATCCCGACATCATGGGCTTCTGGCGCGATCTGTACGACGCGGAGATCCGCCACACCGACCGCGAACTCGAAAGGCTCTTCAAGCGCCTCGAGCAGGCGGATCTCGCCGAGAACACGATCGTCGTGATCGTGTCGGACCACGGCGAGGGCTTCGGCGAGCACGGCTACGTCGGCCACGGCAACGCGCTGCACGATGAAGCCTTGCGCGTCGTGCTGATGCTGCGCGCGCCCGGGATCGCGCCGCGCCGCGTCAGCGAGGTCGTCAACAACGTCGACGTGATGCCGACCGTGCTCGACCTCGTGAACGTTCCGCGCGAGTCGCTGCTCCTGCAGGGCCGTTCGCTCGTGCCCGCGCTGCGCGGCGAGAAGCTCCCCGACACGCCCGTGTTCAGCCATTCGCTCGCGCGAGAGGATCGCGAGGGCCGGCAGTGGTCCGTGCGCGAGGGTCGCTGGCGCCTCGTGTGGGACGAGGAGAAGCAGCAGAGCCAGCTCTTCGACATGGAGAGCGACCCGGGCGAGCTCGTCGACGCCAGCGCGCAGAACCCCAAGGTCGCCGAGCGCCTGCTCGGCCTCCTGCGGGCCCAGCGCGACATCGACAACGCCTTCCGCGAGCGCGCCAGCGGCCCGCCAGGGTCCTTTGCGCCCACCGCGAACGACCTGAAGGAGTTCGATCACCTCGGCTACATCGAAATCGACACGCCGAAGGAGCCCAAGCCGCCGAAGTGGCTGCCGCTTCCGCGCCTCGGCCAGTAGCGGCCGCTCCGGCGCGCGACGATTTCTCGGGGATTGCGCGTGGGTTCCTGCGCTGCCGCGGGTCCTGAGCCTCGAACGCCAGGTTCCCACCGCCCATGCCGATCCCTTCCCGCGCCGGCCCGCCCACGAGCGACGACTGGCTCCGCCTTCACCGTGAGCTGGTGCCCGAGCTCTTCCGCTGCGTCTCGCGCCGCGTCGGAGCGGACCGCACGCTCGCCGAAGACCTCGTGCAGGAGACGTGGCTGCGTGCGCTCGAGACCTGGCGCAAGCAGGGCTTGCCCGCGGATCCCGGCGCGTGGCTGCGCACCGCCGCGTTCAACCTGACGCGCAACCACTTCCGACGCGCGGCTCCGTCGCAGCTCGACGAGCACCACGCTGGCCCTGTCGACTCCGGTGCCGAAGCCGCGCGCGAACGCTCCGCGCTGGTGCAGCGCGCGCTC
>JABWBL010000348.1 GCA_013360535.1 Planctomycetaceae bacterium | reverse complement strand
CGGCGAACCAGCGCCCGACGTCGCCCGCGCAGGCGCCGAGGAAATACGTGTCGCCGGCCGACGCGCCGTAGCTGAACGAGCCCGCGAGGGTGCCGTCGGGGCGGAGCACGCTCACGAAGCCGGTGCGCCCGGTGAAACCCATCGAGATGCCACCCGCCAGTGCCGCACCGCCGCCATCGGTGGCGAGCGTGAGCACCTCCTCGTCGGTGCCCGCTTGCGCCAGCACATGGCTCCACGCGAGCGTCCCGCCCGGCTCGAAGGCCACGACGAAGGCCTCACGATCGAAGGCGTTGCTGAAGCGCCAGCCGCCGAGCAGGATGCGCCCGAAGTCGTCGAAGGCCGTCGCGTTGACGAACTCCGAGGCGCCGTTGGGACCGTCCCAGTCCGCTCGCCACAGGAGCTGGCCCGTCGACGAGTAGGCCACCGACGACGCGTCCATGCTCGTCATCAGGTCGTTGGAGACGTAACCGCCAGCGAGCACGCGCCCGGCCGCATCGACATGCACGTCGAGGCCGAAGTCGTTGCCGCTCGGATCGATCGAGCCGTGGCTGCGCGTCCACTGGAACGTGCCGCTCGCGTCGAGCTTGGCGACGGTGAAGTCGTACGCGAAGCCGGACGCGAGCGAGCCCGCGACGTACACGTTGCCGCCGGCGTCCACGCCCAGGCCACGCACAGTCGTGAGCTGCAGCGTGGCATCGAGGGTCGTGCTCCACAGGAACGTGCCGTTGCTCGAGAACTTCGCCACCGCTGGAGCTGCGCCGAAGGTCGGGTCGCTGACGTCGCCGCACAGGTAGATGTTGCCGGCGGCGTCGAGCGCGAGGTCCGCGGGCTGCGCGAGCAGCTGCGAATTGAGGTCCCACACCGTCGCGAAGGCCTGCACGCCGCTGGGCTCGTAGCCCACGACGAACCAGTCCTCGCCGAAGTCGGTCGCTCCGCCGACGACCGCGCGGCCCGAGGGCTGGAGCGCGACGCGCGTCGGAAAGGCCGTGCCGCCGAAGGCTCCGCTCGCGAACACCTGCGTCCAGCGCACCTGCCCGCTCGCGTCGAGGGAGCGCACCGCCGCGCGCGGGACGAAGATCCCCGATCCCGGCGCGTCCTCCTCGTAACTGAAGCCGCACACGACCGCACCACCGTCCGCCGTCGCGGCGATCGAGTTGTGCTGGTCGTCGACCTGCGCGACGCCGTCGAACAGGCTCTGCCACGCCTCGCTGGCCGACTGGGCACCGGCAAGCGCCGTGAACGACGTGAGGACGAGGGCACAAAAGAGCGAACGGCGCAGGCGGAGCTTCATCGAGGGGGGGCGGCCGGACCGGCGCGACATGCGCACGAATCCGGCACGGACCCACCCTACGACGGACCCCGAAACCTGTCTGTTCGCCGAAGTTCGGTTCGCAGTTCGGCTGGGGTGTCGAACGGCGCATCCGGCGCCACCCACGTGCGTTCGGGCGCCGGCCGGGCGAACGCCGCGAGCAGGAAGTCGCATTCCCTCTCGAGCGCCGCGTCCTCAGGGCGTGTCACGAAACACTGCGCAGTCATCTCGCGCAAGTGAGCCGCGTAGTCGTTGCGGGCCGCCTCGTGGATGCGACGGACCGTCGCGAGTGGCCGCTGCCACAGTTGCGCGATCTCCTCGAGCGACAGCCCATGGGCGAAGTGCAGTTCGAGGAGGCTGTAGCCGCGCCTCTCCGTGTCGTCGCGCTCCGTCAAGTCCGCCGCTGCGCACGCCGCCGCGTGGCAGTGGTTCGCGTCGGTCGCCACGAGCAGCGCGAACGCGTGCTCGTACGCATGCTTCGCCGCGGCGTCGCGCACCGCCGGATCCGATTCCAGCGGACGCACTCCTTCGCGCTCCGCCGCGGCCTCGAAGCGCACTCCCACCGCACGCGCCGCACGCTCCAGCCCGACTCGGCACGGCACTTCACGCTCGATCCGTCCCGCCGCGAACTCGTCGAAGAACTCCCTCCAAGCCGCTGCTTCCGCCGCGTCGATTCGCTCCACGAGCTCGCCCCTCGTCCAACGCCCACGGAAATACGCGCGCACTGCGGCGCCGAACGCGTTGCTCAGCCCCGCGTACGCGCGCGAGAGATCCCCCGACTTCAACCAGACCCTGAACACGTGCTCCGCCCTTGCGGGAGCACGATACTGCGGCCGCGCTCGAGCGGTTCACGATGGAGCCGCGTCGGAGGGCGGCGCTCAGGGCACGGTCAGGAATTCGACGGCGTTGGAGAGGTTGGTGCCGCTGGGGGCGGAGGGGTCGCGGTACCAGCCTTGGGCGTTGATGACTTGTCCCACGGCCATCGGGAGGCCGAGGGCGCCGGGACGGGAGGTGAAGTAGGCGAGCAGGTCCTCGACGATCAGGCCGTCGCAGGCGCCGACGGTGCCGCCGGAGTTCTGCGGGCGCAGGCGCTGGGCCGGAGCTCGCACGCACTGAACGCTCGAGCTGCCGGGAGCCCACGGCGCGGCGGCGCGTCCGGTCAGTCCGTAGTAGACGAGTCCGAGCTTGCCGCCTTCGACGCCGCCGATGCGCAGCAGGAGGCCGGACACGGCGCTCACGCTCGGCGTGCCGATGGCGGAGATGACGGGCGTGCAGCCGTTCGTGGAGAGGCCGGAGGCGCAGTAGCTGCGACCGACGCCCCAGGACTCGCGGCGCGCGAGCGCGAAGTTGCCGCCGGCCTCGAGCTCGACGTAACGCCAGCCGAAGCCGGCCTGCGTCACGTTGCACTGCCCTTCCGTGTTGCGGCCCCACGCGAACAGCAGACGGTCCGAACGCAGCGCGACGCTGTGCTGGTCGCCGGCGGCGAAGCGCTCCCACGTCATTCCGGACGGAAGCGTCGGCACGTTGCACTGGCCGAAGTTGTTGCGCCCGAACGCGACGAGCACGCCGTCGGAGCGCAGCGCGAGCGTGTGGTCGAGGCCACCTTCGAAGGCCGTGTACGTGACTCCGGGCGGAGGCGTCGGCACGTTGGCCTGACCGAAGCCGTTGTCGCCCCAGCTCACGATCACGCCGTCGGAGCGGCGCGCGAAGGCGTGGTTGGCCGCGCTCCAGCTCTCGACGTACGTGACGCCCGGCGGCAGGGCCGGAACGTTGAGCTGGCCGCTGGAATTCTGGCCGAACGCGACGAGCACGCCGTCGCTGCGGCGCGCGAGCGAGTGGCGCCGGCCCGTGTCGATCTCGACGTAGCTCGTTCCCGGCGGCAAGGCCGGAACGTTGAGCTGCCCGAAGCTGTTCGAGCCCCAGGCGAGCACGGCGCCATCGGAACGGCGTGCGAGCGTGTGGTTGCCGCCGCCGGCGACCTCGACGTACATGCCCGTGGCGGGGATCATCGTCACGTTCGTCTGGCCCGAACTCCCGTCGCCCCACGCGAAGATCATCCCGTCGCTCAGCAGCGCGACCGCGTGCGAATCGCCGGCGCCGAGGTCGATGGTTCCCGCAGGCGTCGGCCCGAGCGTCGTCTGGCCGTAGTCGCTGCGACCCCACGCGACCGCGGTGCCGTTCGAGAGCAGCGCGAGCACGTGGTCGGGGCCGCAGTCGAGGTCGACGAAGCGCTCGCCCGCGGGCGCCGTCGGGATGTTGAGCAGTCCGTGCTGGGAGCTGCTGCCCGCTCCGACGATCGTTCCGTTCGAAAGCAAGCCGAACGAGTTGACGAAACCGGCGTCCACCTTCACGTACGACGTGCCACTCGGCGGCGCGGGCAGGTTGCAGGAACCGGCGAAGTTGTAGCCCCAGCCACGCGCGAGCCCGTCGGAGGCCGCCGTCATCGTGTGGTAGTCGCCGCAGGCGATCGAAGTGAAGCGCACGCCGCTCGGCAGGGTCACGACATTGCACTGGCCTTCGGTGTTGCGGCCCCACGCGAGCAGCGCTCCGTCGGAACGCAGCGCGATCGAGTGCGCGGCGCCCGCGGCGATGTCGACGTAGGCGAGGCCCGGCGGCAGGGCCGGCACGTTGCACTGGCCCGAGGTGTTGAAGCCGAACGCGAGCACCTGTCCGTCGGAGCGCAGGAGCAGCGAGTGGGCCCAGCCGGCCGCGACGCGCTCGTAGGTCGTCCCCGGCGGCAGCGCCGGAACGGCGAGCTGTCCGAGCGTCGCGTCGCCCCACGCGACCACGGTCCCATCCCAGCGGCGCGCGACGACGTGGTTGAGCCCCGTCGCGACCTCGACATAGGAACTGCCGGTCGGGAGCGCGGGCACGTTGCACTGGCCAGCCTGATTGCGCCCGAAGGCCTCGACGCTGCCATCCGAGCGCCGGAAGACGCTGAACACCTCGCCGGCCGCGCCCTCGACGCGTGTCGTCGGCGAGAGCTGCAGCGGAACGTTGAGCGGGCCCGAGCCGTAGCTGCCCCAGCCGACGACCGTCGACTGGCCCGACTGGGCGCGGAAGACCATGAACATCGGCCGCACCCTCAGCGCCGCCGACTTCGCCATCAAGGCCGAGCCGGGCCGCCACACGATGCAGGCGGCGATCCTCCGGCCGTT
>JABWBL010000347.1 GCA_013360535.1 Planctomycetaceae bacterium | reverse complement strand
CCTCGCGCTCGGGGGCCGCGAGCACGTCACCGAACGTGTCGCGCTTGCCGTTCTTGCGCAGCCCGCGCGCGGCACGCAGGAGGTGCACGTCGTGGTTCCCGAGCACCCCGCCGGCTCCGGCCGCGCGCAGGAGGCGCAGGACGCCGAGCGAATCGGGGCCACGGTTGACCATGTCGCCGACCGGGTGCAGCTCGTCGGTCGTCGCGTCGAAACGGACGGCCACGAGCAGCTCCTCGAGTTCCTCGCGGCAGCCTTGGATGTCCCCGATGAAGATGCGGCGCACGGCGAGAGGGTAGCCGGACGCCGCCGCGATGGAAGTCCGCGCGCGCGGACCCCACAATGCTCGCCATGCAGTCCTCCGCCGAAGTCGAGCCGACGCGCCGCATCAATGGACTCGTCTTCGTGGTCCTGCTCGTCGTGCTCGGGCTGGGCGCGTCCGTCGCGCTCTACCGCTGGAAGGCCGGGGAGGTCGGCGAGCAGATCCGCGCGGACCGTGCGACGCTCCCGCAGGATCCGCCGGCGCGCCTGCAGCGCTGGCTCGACGACTTTGGCGACGTGATCATCGGTCGTGCGCTCGAGCAACTGCGTTACTCGCCCGATCAGCACTGGATCCTGAGCCACACCGTCGGGACCGAGCGCAACGGCGCGACGCAGGAGATCTGGGGCGTCGACCTCGAGGCCGCACAGAATCCTGTCGCGACGCGGGAGGAGCTCGCGGTCGTCGTGCACCTGCCGCCGGCCCGCAAGCTGGGGCAGGGCGCGATCACCGGCGACAAGGCGCTCAACGTGCCACACTTCGACGGGCCCGAGGCTGCGTCCGCCGCGGCCTTCGATGCGGACGAGCGCGTGCGCAAGATTGTCGAGTGGATGCTCGCCAAGGTGGCGAGTTCACTGGGGCGTGACGTGCCGGGAGCGACGCTGGTCGTGCGCACGGAGGCGGCAGGTGGCTAGCGCGACCCAAGGTGGGCGCGTGAAGCCCGTGGTGGCGCTCCTGGCCGTGCTGGTGGGCCTCGCGATGCTCGCCAACGTCGGCCTCGAGACGCTCGACCCGATTCCGGACGGCGCGCCGCTGTTCGGCAACCTCGACGAGTTTTGCGCGAGCGCGGCCCTGCTGTGGGGGCTGTGGACGCTGTTTCGCCGTCCCCGGCGCTGATCGGGGAGGCTGCGGATCGAATTGCAGAGCGCGCGCCCCCGCCCTGGCCCTGCGCTCAAGCCCCCGGTGGACACGGCACGACAGAAAGTCTTGACTGGCCCATCGATGAACGCCGCTTCCCAACCGGCGAGCCTGCGCACGCGGCTCGGCTGCACGCTCGTCGTCGCGCTCGTCGCCGGCGCCGTCGACGCGCTCGACGTGCGCCTCGAGTACCACCACCGCGGCCCCGACCTCGCGCTGTTCCTCGAGTCGGCCACGTTGTGGCTCGTGTTCGCGCTCGGGGCGCTGCCGGTGAGCGTGATCGGCGACGCCGTGCTGCGGCGCCGCACGAAGGACGAGCGCTTCGACTCGGCTGCACGCGTCGGCGCCCGCCACCTCGCATGGACCGCGCTGCCCGTCGTCGCGCACTCGCGCCTCGACAACTTCACCGGCATCGGCGGCGACACTTCCGCGCTGCGGACGTTCGCGCCGTGGATCGAGCTCGGCCTCGCGTTGCTCACGTTGCTCGCCCTCACGTGGCTCCTCGGCCGCCTGCTGCAGTCGTGGCGACCGCGCACCACGCTGCTCGCGAGCTCCTGCGTCGCCCTCGGCCTCGGCGGCACGACGGCGCTGCGCCTCGAGGACGACGAACCGTCGCCGGGAGTGGCGGGGGACACGCGCCCGAACATCCTGCTGCTCGTGTGGGACACGACGCGCGCGCAGAGCCTCTCGCCCTTCGGCTACGACCGCGAGACGACGCCGCATCTCGCGGAGCTCACCACCAGCGCCACGCGCTTCACGTCGACGCGCTCGGTCTCCTGCTACACGCTCTCGTCGCACCTCTCGATGCTCACGGGGGCGTACCCATCGCACCACGGCGCCCGCATGACGCGCCAGCGCTTCAGCCAGAGCGAGACCCCGACGATCGTGCGGCAGTTCCGCGAGGCGGGATATCGCACCGGGGCCTTCGTCGGCACCGATGTGCTGCGCGCGCAGAGCGGCATCGGCTTCGCGTTCGAGCGCTACGACGATCAGGTCGATCCGTGGGTGACGTACACGAGCGGCTGGGCCTTCGTGCACGACCTGCAATCGCTCGCCGCCGCGCGCATCCCGCAGCTGGCGTCGAACGGACTCCCGCACTGGTTCCAAGACTTCCAGCGCCCCGCCTCCGACGTGCTGCGGCACGCGCTCGAGTGGATCGAGAGCGACGATCCGCGCCCGTGGCTGTGCTTCATCAACCTCTACGACGCGCACTGGCCGTACTTGCCGGAGCCGAGCGCTCTCAACAAGTGGGTGCGTCCCTACGACGGGCCCGTCGATGGCTACGCCGCGCGCGGGGACCGGGTCGTCGCTTCGCGCCACAAGCTCGACGAGCGCGACGGCCTGCACCTGAGCGACTTGTACGACGCCGAGCTGTGGGACCTCGACGCCATCGTCGACCAGTTCCTCGGGCGCCTCGATCTGGGGCGCACGGCGGTGCTGATGACCTCCGACCACGGCGAGGCGTTCGGTGAAGGTGGGCGCCACGAGCACGCCGACATCCTCGAGTGCCAGGTGCACGTGCCGCTCGTGCTGCGGCCGGCGGGCGGGGTGCAGATGGGGATCCGGGAGGAGCCCGCGAGCGGCGTCGACGTCGCGCCGACCTTGCTCGCGCTGGCTGGGCTCAAGCCTGCCAAGCCGATGGACGGCTTCAATCTGCTCGAGCCCTTCGACCCGGTGCGCCGTGTGCTCGTCGAGGACCGCGACCACCCCAATCCGCGGCATGTGAAGCTGGCGCTCTACGACGGCACTTGGAAGGTCGTGCGCTTCGGACTCGGGTCGAACGAGCGCTGGGCCCTGCACGACGTGGCGGCCGACCCCAACGAGGCTCAGGACGTCTCCGCGGCGTTCCCCGACGTGTTCGCGCGCCTGAAGACGGAGCTGCTCGAGTTCCGGGCGCGCTGGGGGGCCGACGACGAGGCGGACAGCCGGGTCGGGCCGATCGGCAACCTCGACGCTCTCAAGACGCTGGGGTAC
Organism: Planctomycetaceae bacterium; assembly: GCA_013360535.1. GTDB lineage: Bacteria > Planctomycetota > UBA1135 > UBA1135 > F1-120-MAGs118. Next base: position 1,330 of record JABWBL010000347.1, on the reverse strand, counting down.
ACCGACTCCGAGTGAGGATCCGCGCCCCCCGGAGGGCCGTCGGGGACCGGCGAGCGCTCGCAAGAACAACCCGCCTGCCCCGGGGCTTGCTCCGGACGAACTCGCCCGTCATACTCTTCCGCCTTCCAAGCGCGTCCCCAGGGCGCGCGTGACTTTCACGCCTCCCGCCCTCCATTCAGAGCCAAGAACCATGGCCAACTCCCGCTACAAGAACGGCGGCCCCACCCGCGGCCGCAAGCGCGTCAAGCGCATGGGCATGAACTCCGGCAAGATCCTGGCGCTCGGTCGCCAGAAGAAGCCGCGCCGCGGTCGCGACTACACCCGCCTCTAACGGGTGGGGAGCCTCGGACGATTCGTCATGGGGCTCGGGCCGTACTTCCGCGCGGGACGTTCACCGTCCGTCGCGCACCCTTCTGGGCGCACCCGGTACCTGCCGGGGCGCCCGGGGTGTTTCGTGGGCGCCTTGGCCTGTCTGCTGGCGGCCTGTTCCGGTGAGCACGACCACGCAGGCGTCGAACCGCCGGCGTCGCAAGGGGCGCGCTCCTTCGCGCTCGCGAGCGGTGTCGGCACCGTCGTCGAACTGACGTGGATCGAGGGGCCTGCCGAAGGTCCTTTCGAGCTGCGCTCGGCAGGTTGGAACGGTGTCGAGCGCACGTGGGGCGCGGCGGAGACGCTCGCCCGCGGCACGAACTGGTTCGTGAACTTCGCCGACGTGCCGCGCAGCTCGCGCCTCGAGACTGGCGAGCGGCTCACGGTGTGGCTCGAGCGCGGAGCGGCGTCGTTGCATGCGTCGACCGCGAGCTTCCTGCTCGAGTCGCCCGTGCCGCCCAAGGAACGGACCCATTCGGGGCTCGTCGGACAGGAGTTCGTCGCGCTCTCGCCCGACAAGAACGGCTGGATGGCGGTCTGGCTCGAGGGCGACGCGGGAGCCCACGACGGCTCGGGTGTGACGAGGCTGATGGCGGCGACGATCCGCCACGGGTTGGTGCGTGGCGAGGCGTTCGAGCTCGACCCGCGCGTGTGCGACTGCTGTGCGACGGCGCTCGCCCGCACGGACGACGGAGCGCTGGTGGTCGCCTACCGCGATCGCGATGGAAATGAGGAGCGCGACATCTCGGTCGTGCGCGTCGAAGCTTCCGGCGTGTCGAAGCCGCTCGAAGTGGCCGACGACGGCTGGCGCATCGCGGGCTGTCCGGTCAACGGTCCGGCGCTCGCCGCGCGCGGAGGTGAGCTCGGCCTCGCGTGGTTCACGCTCGGCTCCGACGGCGGCACGAGCCTCTTCGACGCGGGCTACCGCCTCTCTTCGGTCCGCGCGCTCGCAGGCCCGACC
>JABWBL010000346.1 GCA_013360535.1 Planctomycetaceae bacterium | reverse complement strand
AAGGCGGTCGTCGGCGGGTCGCGGTACGCGGACCGCCTCGAGCTCGACCGCGACTTCGGCCAGGCCGAGATGAAGGCGGCCGGCATGACGACGCTGCCGTCGTGGGACTTCGACTCGTTCGACGCCGCGCTCGCGTTCGTGAAGGCCAACCCGGGCCGCTACGTCGTGAAGCCCAACGGCGAGGCCCAGAACGAGAAGGTGCTCTCCGACGTGGGCCAGGACGACGACGGCGAGGACGTCGTCCACATGCTCGAGTTCTTCCGCCGCGGGTGGTCGGGCAAGCTCCTGGGCTTCCAGGTGCAGAAGCACGCCACCGGCGTCGAGGTGGCGGTCGGCGCGTTCTTCAACGGCAAGCGCTTCCTGCTGCCCGCGTGCGTCAACTTCGAGCACAAGAAGCTCTTCGACGGCGAGATCGGGCCGTCCACGGGCGAGATGGGCACGAGCATGTTCTGGACGGAGGCCAACGCCCTCGTCCGCGAGACGATCCTCCGCTTCGAGGCGCCGCTCGCGCGTTCGGGCTACACGGGCTACTTCGACCTGAACTGCATCGCGTCGAGCCGCGGCATCGTGCCCCTCGAGGCCACCTGCCGGTTCGGCTACCCCACCATCGACATCCAGCTCGACGGCGTGTTGTCGCCGTGGAGCGACTTCCTCGCGGCGCAGGCGCGCGGCGAGCCGCGTGACGGCCTTGCCGGCGAGCTCGGTCCCGACGCCCTTCTCGACCATGCGCTTGTAGTCGATGTACGCGTCGTCGAAGCGCCCCTGCAGCTCGTAGCACAGAGCCGAGATCAGGTGCCCGAAGCCCCCGGCGGCGTACTGCTTCGAGTACAGGCCCTCTTCGGTCTCGAGCAGCTTGTTGGCGCGGCGCACCTCGACGTACACGCCGTCGAGGTTGCCACGCGCGAGGTAGGTCAGCGCGAGCGAGGTGTGCACGAGCACGCGCTCGTACCCCTCGCCCTGATACTCCTTGACGCCTTCGTTGACGACGAGCGAGCTCGCCTGCTCGCCCAGCTCGGCGAGACCGAGCACCGCGCGCTCCTCCAGCTCGCGCACGGACTCGACCGCGGCGTCGAAGCCCACCTGCGCGTCCTCCCAGCGGCCGTCGACCAGGTCGATCGTGCCGCGCTCGGCCCCGCGCAGGAACGGCGAGTCGATCACCTTCGGGTTGGAGAGCGCCGTCCGCGCCTCGTCGAAGCGCCCCGCCTCGAAGTCCGCCACCGCCGCCGGTGTCCGGTCGACGAAGCTGACGCAGCTCGCGCACAGGAGGGCGAGCAGGCTGTGGAGGACGCTGGAACGGGCGGACATGGGACGGCCGGGCCTGATCGGCCGCGGAAGGGTCAGGATCGCTGCCGAAGGAGATGGCAATTGGGATGCCAAGCGCGGGAGCGGGCTCCCGGAGGCCTGGGCGCACCCCCGGCGCCCCTCGGCGGGGACGCCTGTCCTCTATAGACTGCACGCTCGGCGCCCGGTTCTCCACGGTCTCTCCCGGCTGGACGAGCCCCTCCCGCAGCGCGCGCCACCTTGGCGACGGCCCCCGGCACTCCGACCGGTGCCCGCCGCCGCCCCGGACCCGCCCGACTTCGCCCCGCCCGTCCCCGCCCGCCCCATGAACCAAGTGAGCCTGATCGACACCGGAGGCAAGTCCGGCACGACCACGCCGATGATGGCCCAGTACCAGCGGGCCAAGAAGGAGCAGCCCGACGCGCTGCTCTTCTTCCGGATGGGCGACTTCTACGAGCTCTTCGGCGAGGACGCGGTCACGGCCTCGCGCGAGCTCGGCATCACGCTTACGTCGCGCGACAAGGGCACCCACGCGCTTCCGATGGCGGGCGTGCCGGTCAAGGCGCACGAGGCCTACCTGATGCGCCTCGTGCGCAAGGGGTTCAAGGTCGCGATCTGCGAGCAGATGGAAGACCCGCGCACGGCGAAGGGCATCGTCGACCGCGCCATCGTGCGCGTGGTGACGGCGGGCACGATCACGGAGGAAGAGGCGCTCGACGCGCGCGCCAACAACTTCCTCGCGGCCCTGCACGTGCACGGCGCGAAGGCCGGCCTCGCGTGGGTCGACGTGTCGACGGGGCGCTTCCTGGTGAGCGAAGTGCCCGCGCGCGAGGTCGAGGGCGAGCTCGCGCGCATCGGGCCGGCGGAGGTGCTGTGCGCGACGACGCTGGTCGAGCGCGCGCCGCAGGTGAGCGAGTCGCTCGACCGCATGCAGGGCCTGTGCCGCAGCGAACGCGAGGAATGGCGTTTCGAGCGCACGACGGCGCTGCGTGCGCTCGCGCGGCACTTCAAGGTGCAGACGGTCGAGGGTTTTGGCCTCGAGGAGGACTCGCTCGCCGTGCAGGCGGCCGGCGCGCTGATCGAGTACCTCGAGGAGACGCAGCGTTCGGCCTGCGAGCACGTCCGGCGCATCGAGAAGGTCGAGACGGCGGACTTCCTGGTGCTCGACCGCGCCACGCGCTCGTGTCTCGAGCTGGTGGTCACGCAGCGCGAGGGCCGCACGGAAGGCACGCTGCTCGAGGCGCTCGACGCGACGCTCACGCCGATGGGTGGACGCCTGTTGCGCGCGTGGCTGCTCGCGCCGCTGCGCCAGCCGGAAGCCATCCTGCACCGCCAGCGCGGCGTGGCGGAGTTCTTCGAGGGGCCGTTCCTGCGCGAGGACGTGCGCGAGCTCCTGCGCAGCGTGCTCGACATCGAGCGCCTCGTCGCCAAGGTCTCGACCGGGCGCGCCAACGCGCGCGACCTGGTCGGCCTCGCCAATTCGCTCGCGGTGGTGCCGCAGCTGCGCGCCAAGCTCGAACACGTGTACTCGAAGGTGCTCGGGCAACTGCTCGCGCGCCTCGATCCGCTCGACGACGTCGCGGAGCGCATCCAGCGCACGCTGGTCGAGGCGCCGCCGCTGTCGCTCAAGGACGGTGGGCTCGTTCGGCCCGGCTTTTCGGCCGAGCTCGACGAGCTGGTGCAGATCGCCGGCGACGGCAAGAGCTGGATGGCGCGCTTCCAGGCCGACGAGATCGCGCGCACGGGCATGGCCGGCCTCAAGGTCGGCTTCAACTCGGTGTTCGGGTACTACCTCGAGGTGCCGCGCGGCCAGGTCGAGCGGGTGCCCGAGACCTACATCCGCAAGCAGACGGTCAAGAACGCCGAGCGTTACATCACGCCCGAGCTCAAGGAGTTCGAGGGCAAGGTGCTGAAGGCCGAGGAGCGCTCGCGCGACCTCGAGTACCAGATCTTCAGCGAGCTGCGCGACGAGGTCGCGCGCCACGTGGGCCGCATCCTCGACACGGCGGACGCGCTCGCGACGGTGGACGTGCTTTCCGCGCTCGCGCAGCGGGCGGTCGAGAACCGCTACGTCGCGCCGGTGCTCGACAACGGCGAGCTGCTCGCCATCGAGGACGGTCGCCACCCGGTGATCGAGCGTCTGGGCGGGACCGCGAGCTTCGTGCCCAACGACAGCACACTCGACCGCGACGGCCGCCGCGTGACGATCCTCACCGGCCCCAACATGGCCGGCAAGTCGACCTACATCCGCCAGACGGCGCTGATCGTGCTCCTGGCGCAGGTCGGGTCGTTCGTGCCGGCGCGCAAGGCCAAGATCGGCGTCGTCGACCGCATCTTCACGCGCGTGGGCGCCGCCGACGACATCAGCCGCAACGCCTCGACCTTCATGGTCGAGATGATCGAGGTCGCGAACATCCTCAACAACGCCAGCGCGCGCTCGCTGGTCGTGCTCGACGAGGTCGGGCGCGGCACGAGCACCTTCGACGGCCTCGCGCTGGCCTGGGCGATCGTCGAGCACATCCACGAGAAGATCGGCTGCCGCACGCTGTTCGCGACGCACTACCACCAGCTGACCGAGCTCGCCTCGCGCCTGTCCGGCGTGTGCAACAAGAGCGTCGCCGTGCGCGAGTACCAGAACGAGATCGTGTTCCTGCACAAGATCGTCGACGGCGGCACGGACCGCTCCTACGGCATCCACGTCGCGCGCCTCGCGGGTGTTCCGCCACAGCTGCTGGATCGCGCGCGCTCGATCCTGCGCGACCTCGAGGCCGACAACGAGGATCTCGTGCCGCGCATCTCGTCGCACGCGCGTGGCGCCACGAAGGCGAGCGGCCAGCTGTCGCTGTTCGCGGCGCCTCCGAGCCACGTCGAGGAAGAGCTGCGCCGCCTCGATCCCGACGCGCTGACGCCGCTTCAGGCGCTGGTCGAGCTGCAGCGCCTGCGCGCGCTGCTCGACAACTAGATTCAGCCCGTGGCGCGGCTCGTCCTCAGCTATCGCAATCCGGGGCGCTACGCGTTCAACGTGCTGGTCGGAGCGCTGGCGCCGGAGCTCGCGCTGGGCGGCTTCCGGCTCGCGCTCGCACGCACGCCGCGCGAGCTGGAGGCGGAGCTGCGCGCCGGCGTCGACGCGGGCGAGCCGACGCTCGTCGCGTGGAGCTTCTACTCTCCGAGCCTTGCGGAGTGCGCCGCGGAACAGCGCT
>JABWBL010000004.1 GCA_013360535.1 Planctomycetaceae bacterium | reverse complement strand
CGGCGCGCGGGATCGGAGTCGCACACGGCGACCAGCCGGTTGCCGAAGCCCGCGGCGTCCGCCGCCGCGAAGGCCGCGAGGTGCGTGCGACCCATGAAACCCAGCCCGATCACGCCGACACCGATCTTGCGCGTCGCCATCACTTCGCTCCGACCTGCACGTGCCGCGCGACGAGCGCCTTGGCCGTCGCGATGTCCTCGATGCGCCGCTCGCCCGCCTCGCGCTCGATCATCAGGTCGACCGTGAGGCGCTTCTCGGCGATCACGCCGAAGAACGCGGGCCACTCGACCTCGCCCGTGCCGACGGGCACTTCCTCGCCCCACGTGCCCGGAACCTTCGTGCGCGTCGCGTCCTTGACGTGCACCTGCCGCACGCGGCTCGCCAGCCGCCGCAGCGAGTCGACCGGGTCGCCCATGCCATAGAGCAGCATGTTCGCCGGATCGAAGTTGACGCCTGCGGAGGGGCGATCGAGCTCGGCCAGCGCGTGCACCAGCGTCTCCGCCGTTTCCTGGCCGGTCTCGAACGCGATCACGACGCCGTGGTCGGCGAACACGTCGACCACCTGCCGCAGGCGCTCGAGCAGCACGGCGCGCTCGGGATCCGTGCGGTCGTGCGGCAGGAAGCCGGCGTGGAAGCTGACGAGCGAGAGGCCGAGCGAACGCGCGATCTCGGCATCGCCCTTGGCGATCGCGAGGTTGGTCGCCCAGTGCGCCGTCGGGCGCAGGCCGCCGGTGGCGCGGATCGTGTCGAGCGTCGAGTAGTCCTCGCCGTGCGTCGACATCATGCCGCTGCGGATCGCGACACCGGCCGAGCGCAGCGCGTCGCGGGTCTCCGCAAGGTCCCAGCGGCCCTCGCGCAGCGGATCGAGGTGGAGCTGGCAGCAGTCGACGCCGAGGCGCGAGAGCTTGGAGGCAAGGTCTGCGGGTCCCGTCGGTTGCAGAGACCACGAGCAGACACCGAGTCGATGGGTGAGCAGCATGGAGTGCGCACCAGAAAAGCGATCGACGGCCCGCGGCGCAAGCGTCGAGCGCTCCCAAACCGTTGGCCTGTCGCGAGTTGTGTCGTGCGAGCGAGTCGGCGCGAAGCTTGGACAGCACTTGACCCGGCCTTCACGGGCCACGCGGCGCGCTCGCCTACCTTCTGCCGCGTCAAGTGCGAACTCCTAACAGGCCGCGGGCACTCCGCAGTCCCGCGCGCTCCCCGTCCGAACCCCTGCAACACCAAGGATCTCAACCATGCGTACCGCAGTCATCCTCGCGGCCTCCGTCCTGCTGACGGGCGCCGCCCAGGCCGCGGAGGTGCTCGTCACGACGAACATCTCCACGTCGACGACCTGGACCGCCAACAACACCTACAACCTCCAGGGCCAGATCTACGTGCTGCCCGGCGCCACGCTCACCATCGAAGCGGGCACGGTCATCGCGAGCGACACCGGTCTCGGCGGCAGCCTCGCGGTCGCGCGCGGCGCCCAGATCTTCGTCAACGGCACCTCGGCGAACCCGGTCATCATGACCTCGAAGGCCGATGTCGCGACGTGGACGAACGGCAACCCGCAGACCGGAACGTGGCGCGCTGCCGCGAACGAGTGGGGCAACCTGACGATCATGGGCGCCGGTTACGTCTCCGAGAACGGCACGATCGGCAACGTGCCGACGCCGAACGCGGCCAACTTCGCGGCGATGGAAGGCCTCGTCGCGGCCTTCCCCGGTGACACCAAGGTGCTCTACGGCGGCGGCAACGACGACGACGACTCGGGCTCGATCCACTACCTGTCGCTGCGTTACGGCGGCAAGGTCGTCGGTCTCAACAACGAGCTCAACGGCCTCTCGCTCGGCGGCATCGGTCGCAACACCGAGATCGACCACGTCGAGATCATGAACAACGTCGACGACGGCATCGAGATCTGGGGTGGCACGGTCAACCTGAAGCACTTCAGCATCTGGAACGTCGGCGACGACAGCCTCGACATCGACCAGGGCTGGCGCGGCAAGGCGCAGTTCGGCCTGATCGTGCAGGGCTACAGCCTGAACGCCTCCCAGGGCTCGGGCGTCGGCGACAACCTGATCGAGGTCGACGGTGCGGAGCAGTCCGACTGGCAGCCCGTCACGACCGGCACGATCTACAACGTGACGCTGATCGGCCAGCCCGTGTCGGGCGACCACGCGACGGCGTGGCGCGACAACGCGCGCCTGCAGGTGCGCAACAGCGTGATGATGGACCTCGGCGAGCGTCTGGTCGCCTTCGACAACGTCGACGGTGACGGTGGCGCCGGCTACGGCAACAACGGCACGCTGAGCTGGGCCAACACGTGGCTCACCGACTACAACGTCTTCTCGACGGTCAACGCGCCCGCGAACCCGGCCGCGTTCTACCCCGTCCAGACCTCGGGCAAGCTCGCCGAGATCAGCGACAGCGTGTTCTTCCGCAACCTGAACGGCTCGGCCTACACGGAAGCGACCTCGCGCGGTGTGTTCAACGCCGGCAACAACAACGTGCTGACGCCGGGCTTCGCCGACGTCGACTCGCCGGTGACGACGCTCACGCGCGGCTCCGCGGTGGTGCTCGGCTCGCTCACGATGCTGCCGGTCACCTTCCTCGACCCGCGCCCGGCCAACGCCGCGCTCACCAGCGTCGGCAGCGCGCCGAACGACGGCTTCTTCACGCCGGCCTCCTACCGCGGTGCGTTCGCGCCGGGTGAGAACTGGCTCGACGGCTGGACGGCCTCGTCCGCCTTCGGCTTCACGCCGGTGCAGGGCACGACGAGCTACTGCACCGCCGGCGTCACGACGAACGGCTGCAAGCCGACGATGAACGCGATCGGCACGCCGAGCGCGAGCGCGACCTCGGGCTACACGATCCAGGTCGGCAACGTCGAGGGCGTCAAGCAGGGCCTGATCTTCTACTCGATCACCGGCCAGTCCGCCGCGCCGTGGGGCACGGGCACGAGCTTCCTGTGCGTGAAGTCCCCGACGCAGCGCATCCCCGCGCAGAACTCGGGCGGCACGGTCAACTCCTGCAACGGCCAGCTCTCGGTCGACTGGAACGCATACATGGCGGCCGCGCCCGGTGCGCTCGGCCAGCCGCGTTTCGCCGGTCAGGTCTTCCAGGCCCAGGGCTGGTTCCGCGACCCGCCGGCCTCGAAGTCGACGAACCTCTCCAACGCGCTCCAGTTCACGCTCGCTCCGTGATCCGCAACGCTGACTGACACCACGGACGCTCCGCACGCGCGAAATCGCGTGCGGAGCGTCGCTCGTTCCAACGCAAGCAGGAAGGCAAGAGCGATGTTGAGCCTCGCGAGTCTGATCGTGGTCGGCGTGTTGGGCACGGGTCCGGTGAACGCGGCGCAAGCTGCGGCGCACGTGCCGTCGGAAAGCCAGAGTGCACCGTGGCGTGAGGAGCTGGTCGACCGCGCGTGGCGGGCGGCCACGGCGATGCCGCTCGTGCCGCACGTGAAGAACCGCTCGCGGGCGCAGGAGAGCGTGGTCGAGGCGTGCCTCGCGCTCGGGCTCGAGGCGAAGGCGGAGAAGCTCGCGTTCGAGATCGTCAACTGGAGGAGCGCGGCGGCGCTGTCGAGCCTCGCGCTGCACCACGCACGCGGCGGGCGCGCCGGAGAAGCGCGACGCGTCGCGATGGCTACGGAAGCGCTCATCGCGAAAAACAGCGGCGAAACGGCGCAGGAATGGCAGGACGAGCGCGTGAGGGCGAGGCTCGTGGCCACCTACGTGTGGATCGGCGACAAGGACGATGCCGCGCGGCTCGCGCCGGGCATCGGAGAGAGCGAGGCCGGTGCCGTGCAGAGCGCAGTGGCCGCGAAGTCGAGCCCGGAAGACGCGGATGCGCGCTTCGCGGCGATCGACAAGGCCGTCGGAACTGGCGGTTTCGAGAACGTGCGCAACGCCCTGACGGCGTGCGCGGAGCTGTACGAGCGTTGCTGGGACGACAGCGAGCGTCGCGAGCGCGCCGAGCGGACCATCCGCGAGGGCTGGACGCTGCTGCCGCTGCGCGTGCGCATCGAACTGCTCGAAAAGCTCGCGAAAACGCGCCTGGATCGCGGTGCGGAGGCGCTCGAGCTCGTCGCGGAGATCCGCGGGCTCGTCGAAGGCGCCCAGTGGTTGCCGGAAGATCGCGCGCCGCTCGGGGCCCAGGTGGCGCTGCTGCGCTATCGAGCGGGTGAACGACAGGAAGCACGCCGCGAGCTCGACGCGGTGCACGCGCAGTACACGCAGGATCGATCGACGATCGTCGACATCTACCGTGCCGGAGCGCTGCGCCCGGTGGCGGAGGTCTATGCCGCGATGGGCGACCTCGACGAGGCACGCCGCGTGTTCGCAAGGGCGCTCGAGGAGGGGACGTTCAATCCCAACTCGCGACCGCGGGCCGATGATCTCGTGGCGACGTGCCTCGCGATGGCGAAGGCGGGCGTGGAGCCGGATGCGACGCTGAAGGCGCGGCTCGAGCAGATCGCGGGCGCGCTCAGCGACCCGTGGTGAGCCGCGGCGTCTTGTCGGGAGCTTGATCGAGGCTTGTCGCCTGCGCGACGTCGCCTCCGCGGAAGCGCCGTCGACGAGGGCAACGTGAAGACGGGCGCGCGGGCTTCATCCACGGCCCACGCAACGTTCACTCGGACTTCATAAAGACGCTTCACCCTTGTCGCCCGCGTGAAGACCCTTGCAGCACGAACCCGGCGCCGCCCCGGCGCGGAGCCCCTCCGGTGATCCCTCCCGCGCTGGTGGGGATCACGCTCGCCGCGATTGGCGGTGCGGCTGGGCCGAGCGCCGTGCAGGGCCAGTCCGGCTCGGTGCGCGGGCTCGTGCTCGACAAGGACTTCGATGCGCCGCTCGCGGGCGCGCAGGTCCTGATCGTCGAGACCGGCCAGAAGCTCGCGACGAACGACCAGGGCAACTACGTGTTCCCCGAGCTGCCGCCGGGCAAGTACACGCTGGTGTTCTCGAAGGACGGCTACGTGCGCCAGGTGAAGGGCGACGTGCTCGTGATCGCGGGCCAGCTGACGGACGTCGACGTGCAGCTCTCCGGCGAGTTCACGGAGATGGAAGAGTTCGTCGTGCAGGACGTGCTCGCCGTCGACACCGGAACCGAAGCCGGGCTGCTCGAGCTGCGCTTCGAGACGCCGGCGATGATGGACTCGATCAGCGCGGGCCTGATGAGCCGCGCGGGTGCGAACGATGCGGCCGGCGCGCTGCGGCTCGTGGCGGGCGCGACGGTGCAGAACGGCAAGTTCGCCGTGATTCGCGGCCTTCCCGATCGCTACGTGAGCTCGCAGATGAACGGCGTGCGCTTGCCGTCGGCGGACGAGGACAAGCGCGCGGTCGAGCTCGACCAGTTCCCGACCGCGGTCATCGAGAGCATCCAGGTCTCAAAGACGTTCACGCCCGATCAGCAGGGTGATGCGTCCGGTGGTGCGGTCGACGTGCGCCTCAAGGGCGTGCCCGACGAAGGCACGCTGCAGTTCAGCGCGCAGCTCGGCTCGAACTCCAACGTCACGCTGCGCGACGGCTTCACGACCTACGAAGGCGGCGGCATCAACTTTCTCGGCTTCGACGACGGCGGCCGCGACGTGCAGACGGGAAATCTCGGTGGAAACTGGGATGGAGCGGTCGGCGTCTCGGAGCGCGAGGGGCCGATCAAGACCAAGTGGACGCTGTCGGGCGGCGACAAGCTCGAGCTCGACAACGGCTGGAAGCTCGGCGCCTTCGGCAGCCTGTTCTGGGAGCGCGACGCGCAGATGGTGCGCGACGGCACCAACGACTCGCTGTGGGTCGACAACCCCGGCGAGAAGATGTCGCCGGTGTACCTGCAGGGTGCGCCCATTCCGGGCACGCCGGTCGAAGGCGACTTCAAGACGGCGCTGTTCGACATCAAGAAGGGCACGCAGCTCGTGCGCTGGGGTGCGCTCGGATCGTTCGGCCTCGAGAACGACGAGCACAAGCTCGGCCTCACGTTCCTGCACACGCACGTCGCCGAGGATTCCGCCACGCTCGCCACGGACACGCGCGGCAAGGAGTACTACTTCCCTGGCTACGATCCGAACGACCCCAGCGACCCCGGCAACCAGCCGAACTCGCTCAACGCGGCGCCGTACATCCGCACCGAGACGCTGGTCTACACCGAGCGCGACACGGACACGCTGCAGCTGCGCGGCGATCACAAGCTGCCGGTCGAGCTCGGCGGCGAGGCGGGCTGGCTCAGAACGCCGGAACTCGACTGGACGCTGTCAGCCTCGAGCGCCGCGCTCGACCAGCCGGACAAGCGTCAATTCGGCGCGATCTGGCTGCCGGAGAGCCTCAATCCCGGCGCGCCGCCGTTCATCCCGCCGTTCACCACGCCGAACACGTGGCTGCCGTTCAAGCCGGCCGCGAACTTCAATCTTGGCAACCTGCAGCGCATCTGGAAGACCATCGACGAGGAGAGCACGCAGCTCTCGCTCAACCTGAAAGTGCCGTTCACGCAGTGGGGCGGCCTCGACGGCTACTTCAAGACCGGCCTGTTCGCCGACAGCGTCGAGCGCAACTTCAATCAGGACACGTTCAGCAACTTCGGCGACGCGGGGGCGAACTACGTCGGCGGCTGGGACGAGCCGTGGAGCGCGGTGTTTCCGTTCGAGAACCACCCGATCACGGCCTCGCCGGAAGATATCGACTATCGGGGCACGCAGGACATCGTCGCGGGCTACGGCATGTTCGACGTGCCGCTCGACGAGACGTTCAAGTTCGTCGGTGGCGCCCGCGTCGAGCAGACCAAGATCGGCATCGAGAACAAGCCCGAGAGCAACGCGTTCTGGTTCCCGCCGGGTGCGACGGCGCCCGTGCAGCTCAACCCCGGAGACGCCGACGTCGACTTCAGCCAGGAGAACCTGCTCCCGTCGCTCGCGGCGGAATACAAGCCCGTCGAGCAGTTCAGCCTGCGCGCGTCCTACAGCCACACGATCGCGCGGCAGACGTTCAAGGAGCTCACCCCGATCATCCAGCAGGAGTTCGTCGGTGGACCCGTGTTCATCGGCAATCCCGACCTCGAGATGAGCGCGCTCGACAACTACGACCTGCGGCTCGACTACACGCCGTACGAGGGCGGGCTCGTGTCGCTGTCGGTGTTCCACAAGGACATCGAGGATCCGATCGAGTACGTGCAGCGTCTCGCGGGCTTCGTGTTCACGACGCCGGTCAACTACCCCAAGGGGCGGCTGGGTGGCGTCGAGCTCGAGCTGCGGCAGGACCTCGGCCAGTGGAAAGAAGAGCTCGGCGGGCTGTCCGCGGGCCTCAATGCGACGTTCATCGAATCATCGGTCGAGCTCTCGGCCTTCGATCAGGCGCAATTCAGCCTGCCCGAGATCAGCGCGCCGACGAAGACGCGCGACATGACGAACGCGCCCGAGTACCTGTTCAACCTGTTCCTCACGTACGACCTCGAGGAGCTCGGCACGCAATTCGGCGTCTTCTACACGATCCAGGGTGACACGCTGATCGCGGGCGCGGGACAGGCGCAGGGCAATTACGTGCCGGACGTCTACGCGCGCCAGTACGACACGCTCAACTTCAGCGTGTTCCAGCGGCTGGGCGAGCACCTCAGGCTGCAACTGCAGGCCAAGAACCTCACGGACCCGTCGATCGACACGGTCTATCGCTCCAAGTACATCGGCGGCGACGAGCGCCGCACGTCGTTCACGCGAGGCATCGACGTCTCGCTCACGCTCAACCTCTCCTACAGCTTCTGAGCGCGGGAACGCAGCCCCGCGCGCCACGGACGAATGCCATGAACCACACGAACAGCAAGACGAGACGGATGCGGCTCGCCTGCGGCGGAATCGGCGCGCTCGCCCTCGCGGCAGCGGCCGGAGCGGCGGCGCAGCAGGGTCCGGAAGGGCTCGACGAAGCGCGCGGGGCGCTCGAGCGCTGGGTCGAGACGCGCAAGGTGATCACGCAGGAAGAGCGCGACTGGACGCTGGGCAAGGAACTGCTCACCGACCGCATCGCGCTCGTGCAGCGCGAGATCGACGGCCTCAAGGGGCGCATCGGCGAGGCGCAGGGCAGCATCCAGGAAGCCGATCGCAAGCGCGACGAGCTCGTGGCGCAGAACGAGAAGCTGAAGGAGGCCTCGGGCAAGCTGGCGGCGCTGGTCGCGTCGCTCGAGGCGCGCACGCTGGCGCTGCTCGCGCGCTCGCCGGAGCCGATCGCCGAGCGCGTGAAGCCCCTGTCGCAGCGGCTGCCCAAGGCCGGTGAGACGACCAAGGCCTCGCTGTCGGAGCGTTTCCAGAACGTCGTCGGCATCCTGAACGAGCTCAACAAGTTCCAGCGCGAGGTCACGGTGACCAGCGAAGTGCGCCAGCTCACCGATGGCACGAGCGCCGAAGTGACGGTGCTCTACATCGGCGTGAGCTGCGCGTTCTACGCGAGTGCCGACGGGCGCGCGGCGGGACTGGGCAACTCGACGGCGACCGGCTGGGAGTGGCAGCCCGCGAACGAACGCGCGGCGGACATCCTCAAGGCGATCGCGGTGTTCCGCAACGAGAGCGTGGCCGAGTTCGTGCAGCTTCCGCTGCGCGTGCAGTGAAGGAACGGACGACGATGAACCTCTCGATTCCCCTGTTCGCGCTCGCTTCGATGCTTCCGCAGGCCACGCCTGCGCAGGAAAACGAACCGAAGCCCAAGTTCGAGACCGCCACGCAATCCGTGCAGCGCCAGCTCGAGGAGAGCCTGACGGAGCTGGCGAGCCTGCGCGAGCGGATGGCGGCGGAGAAGCTGCCGATGGCGCGCCAGTTGCGCGAGCTCGAGGCCGAGCTCGTGCGCGTGCGGGCCGAGTACCAGACGACGTCGCGCACGCTCGACAGCCGCACGCTCGATCTGTCGAACCTGCGCAACGAGATCAAGGCGCGCCAGGACGAGACGACGTACCTGTCGACGCTGCTCGGCGAGTACGCGCGCAACTTCGACTCGCGCCTGCACATCGCCGAGGTCGACCGCTACGCGAAGGTGATCGAGGACGCGCGCCTCGCGCCGGAGAACACCACGCTCAGCGAGCTGCAGGTGTTCGAGGTGCAGGCGGCGCTGCTCGAGGCCTCGCTCGTGCGGCTCGAGGATGCGCTCGGTGGCACGCGCTTCGACGGCGCGGCGGTAGACGGCAACGGGACCGTGAAACCCGGCGTGTTCGTGATGGCGGGACCGGCCGCGATCTTCCGCTCGAACGACGGGCTGGGCATCGGCCTGGTCGAACAGCGACTCGGCTCGCTCGAGCCCGCGATCGTGCCCTTCGGCAAGCCGGAGGACGTCGCCGCGGCGACGGCGCTCGTCACCAACGGCGCGGGCCTCCTGCCTTTCGACGCGAGCGGTGGCAACGCGGTCAAGGTCGAGGCGATCGAGGAGACCCCGATCGAGCACATCCTCAAGGGCGGCCCCGTGATGTGGCCGATCCTCGGCCTCGCGGCCGCGGCGCTGCTCGTGGCACTGGTGAAGTGGGCCGTGATGATGCTCGTGCGGCTGCCGTCGCGACGCAAGATCGACGCACTCGTCGCGGCGGTGGCTTCCGGCGACGAGAAGCTCGCGCGCGAGCGCGTGGGAGAGATTCCCGGCCCGATCGGCAAGATGCTCGGCGCCGGCGTCGAGCACCTGCGCGAGCCCAAGGACCTGATCGAAGAGGTCATGTACGAGCAGCTGCTCGCGACCAAGCTGCGCCTCAACTCGTGGCTGCCGTTCGTCGCGATCGCGGCCTCGTCCGCACCGCTGCTCGGCCTGCTCGGCACGGTGACGGGCATCATGAACACCTTCTCGCTGATGACCGTGTTCGGCACCGGCGACGTGAAGACGCTCTCCAGCGGCATCTCCGAGGCGCTGATCACGACGGAGTACGGCCTGATCGTCGCGATCCCCTCGCTGCTCCTGCACGCGTTCCTGTCGCGCAAGTCGCGCGGCATCCAGGACGAGATGGAGAAGGCCGCGATCGCGTTCGTGAACCAGGTCGCGAAGACGCCGCTCGCGGCGAACGAGGCGGCCTAGGCCGGACGTCATGGAAAGCGCGGGATTCCTCGAGTGGTTCCAGCGGGAAGCGCTGCTCCTGTGGGAGTCCGCGTACCCGATCTGGATCGCCGGCGGCTGGGGCATGGCGGCGATCGCGATCAACGCGCTCGTGCTGTTCGGGATGGGCATGCACATCCAGCTCAAGCTGCTCTCGAAGGGCTTCCTGTTCGTGAAGGAAGCGCGCTGGCGACGCTGGCTCGACGCGCCCGAGGAGCGCCGCGGCAAGATCGGCGAGCTGCTCGACTTCACGAGCGGCGAGCGCTCGCTCGACGACATGGCGGCGGCCTTCAACGGCCTGCGGGCGACGGAAGTGGCGCCGTTCGAGCGCGACCTGCGCGTGATGAAGATCTGCGTCGGCACCGCACCGCTGTTCGGGCTCTTCGGCACCGTCACCGGCATGCTCGCAACGTTCGACGCGCTCGCGTCGGGCTCCGGCGGCGACCAGACGATGGCGCAGATCGCCAAGGGCATCTCCGAGGCGCTGATCACGACCGAGACCGGCCTCGTGATCGCGCTCCCCGGACTCTTCTTCCACTACCAGCTCGCGCGCCAGCACGAGCGCTACAAGGCC
The DNA here is from genome assembly GCA_013360535.1 of Planctomycetaceae bacterium. GTDB lineage: Bacteria > Planctomycetota > UBA1135 > UBA1135 > F1-120-MAGs118. The sequence goes on along the minus strand of JABWBL010000004.1, from coordinate 11,055 downwards.
TTCCTCGCGCACCTCGAGACCGTCTGCACGCAGGCGCTGTATCGCGAGCTGCGTTCGCGCGGAAAGGCCGCCTAGGAGCTTCGCATGGGACGTTTCCGGGATTCGGGTGATGACGGCGGCGGCGAAGGCGGCATCGACATGTCGCCGATGATCGACTGCGTCTTCATCCTGCTGATCTTCTTCATCGTGACGACGACGTTCGTGGAGGAGACCGGCATCGAGGTCGACAAGCCGCAGGCGGCGAGCGCGGTGCGGCTCGAGAAGACGAGCATCCTGATCGCCGTGACCGACAAGGGCGACGTCGTGTATGGCGGGCGCCAGATCGGCGTGGCCGGCGTGCAGCCGCTCGTGCGGCGCATGCTGCAGAAGGAGAAGGTGCCGGTGATCGTGCAGGCCGACACGAACGCGCAGTCGGGCTTGCTCGTGCGCGTGATCGACGAGTGCAAGCTCGGTGGCGCCGAGAAGGTCAGCGTGGCGACGAGCCGCGCCAAGAGCTGAGCCGCGCGCCGTGGGAGCAAGTCGTCCGCGTTCGCTGCTCGGGAGCCTGGTGCACGGAATCGCCGTGCTCGCCGGCGGTTTCGTGCTCTCGCTCGCGTTCTTCCTCGTGCTGCCGCTGATGCAGGCGATCGCCAACACGCCGCAGGCGGACCTGACGGTGCGTTCGGTGGCGACGGCGGAAGTGCCGCCGCCTCCGCCGCCGCCGGAAGAGGAACCCGAGCAGGAGGAGGAGCAGCAGGAAGAGGCGAAGCCGCCGGAGCTCAGCGAGGAGGCGCCGCCGCTCGACCTCAGCCAGCTCGAGCTCGCGCTCAATCCGGGCACAGGCGGCGACGGGCTGGCCGGCGACTTTGCGGTGAAGCTCGCGGGCGGTGGTCCGGGCTCGAACCAGTCGAGCGAAGAGGTCGACGCGCTCTTCTCGCTCGCCGATCTCGATCAGGCGCCGCGCGTCATCTACCAGCCGGGCCCGAACCTGACAGCGGAGATCCGCAAGAAGGCGCCGGGCACCGTGTACGTGCTGTTCATCGTCGACGCGAATGGTCGCGTCGAGAACCCGATCGTGCAGAAGTCGACCGACCCCGTGTTCGAGAAGTCGGCGCTCAACGCCGTCAAGCAGTGGAAGTTCGAGCCGGGCAAGCGCAAGGGTCAGGCCGTGCGCTTCCGCATGCGCGTGCCGATCACGTTCCCCGAGAAATGAGCCGAAAGATGCGAATCGAGAGCCAAAACTGGAAGTTCCTCGCCGTGTGGTGCCTCGCCGGCGCGTGCGCGACCGCGCCGCGCACGGAGGAGCCGCGTGTGCTGGCGGCGGCGAGCGTTCCGCAGGCGTTCGAGGAAGGCTCGGGGCCGTCGGAGAGCTTCGTGCCCGTCGTCGCGGCCGTCGAGGCGCCTGCGCCGAAGGCCGGGCAGAAGCCGGGTGACGAGCTGTGGAGCGATGCGACGTTCCGTCGCCGCCTGATCGAGAGCTACGCCTCGGAGACGGACATCGAGCCGCGTGTCACGCAGCTCGAGCGCGAGTCGATGCAGAAGGTGCTCGAGCTGATCTCGACGGAGAAGCTCGACGCCGCGATCGTCGAGCTCGGCAAGCTGCGCAACGAGGCCGCGAGCGCGGTGATCGACTTCACGCTGGCCAACATCCACTTCCAGCGCGAGGAACTCGAACGCGCGATTCCCGTGTACGAGGACGCGGTGGAGAAGTTCCCGCGCTTCCGCCGCGCGTGGCGCAACCTCGCGCTGATCCACGTGCGTCAGGCGGACCACGCGAAGGCAGCTACGGCGCTGACGCGCGTGATCGAACTCGGCGGCGGCGATGCGCTCACCTACGGGCTGCTCGGTTTCTCGCTCTCGAACCTCGACAACCACCTCGGCGCGGAGACGGCCTATCGCATGGCGAGCCTGCTCGATCCCGCGACGGCGGACTGGAAGATGGGGCTCGCGCGCTGCTTCTTCAAGCAACAGCGCTTCGCGGACGCCGCCGCACTGTGCGACGCGATGCTCGCGGGCGAGCCGGATCGTGCGGACCTATGGCTCCTGCAAGGGAACGCGTACGTGGGCCTTGGGCAGCGCATGCGCGCCGCCGAGAACTACGAGATCGTCGAGCGCATGGGGCAGGGCACGCCCGAGAGCCTGAACATGCTCGGCGACATCTACATCAACGAGGAGCTGTTCGAGCTCGCGGTGTCGGCCTACGCGCGCGCGCTCGAGCGCGGCCCGAGCGTGACGAGCGACCGGGCCGTGCGGGCGGCGAAGGTGCTGACGGCGCGAGGAGCGTTGCGCGAGGCCAAGGGGCTCGTCGAGAGCGTCGAGCGCCTGCGCGGCGAGCGCCTCTCGGACGCGGAGAAGAAGGACTTGCTCAAGCTGCGCGCGCGCCTCGCGGTCGCCGAGGGTGCGGGCGACGAGGAAGCGCGTGTGCTCGAGGAGATCGTCGCGCTCGATCCGCTCGACGGCGAGGCGCTGATCCTGCTCGGACAGCACGCGCAGCGCGGGAACGATCCGGATCGTGCGATCTTCCTGTTCGAGCGCGCCGCCGCGATCGAGGCCTTCGAGGCCGACGCGAAAGTGCGCCACGCGCAGTTGCTCGTCGGACTCGGTCGTTACGCCGAAGCGCTGCCGCTCCTGCGACGCGCGCAGACCGTCAAGCCGCGCGAGAACATTCAGGAGTACCTCGAACAGGTCGAGCGCGTCGCGAACTCGCGCTGACCCGCTCGACCGGACTCACGGCTCGCCCTCGACGGGTCGCTGGAACTGCTGGAAATCGTCGATCCACGCCCGCACTCCGGGCTCGTCCGCACGGCGGTCGAGCGCCGCGAGCGCGGCCGACACGACGCTGCGGTCCGCTTCGGCGAGCAGGCGGCGCCGGAGCTGTTCGCACTCGCGCGCGGGGCAACGCTCCGCCGCGAGCGCGGCCGCCTCTCGGCGCAGCACGACGTGCAGGTTCGGTCGTTCGAAGGCGACGTGCTTGAGCGCCTCGCGGGCGCTGGGATCTTGCTCCGCCAAGGTCGCGATCAAGCCGATCGCCGTGGACCCGAGCGATTCCCCCTTCGCGGTCGGCAGTTCCGGCAGGCGCTCCGCCGCGAACGTGAGCCATTCGAGCTTGTCCGCACGCGCCGATCGCGCAACCTGAACGAGCAGAGCAACCTTCTCGTCGCGACGGCCCTCGCCGAGCAGCACTCCCAGGAGGTGTTCCTCGAGCTGCTTGCGCTCTGCGAGTTCGATGTCCAACGCCGCGCGTTCCGCCTTGCTCGCGCCACGCTCTGGCAGCTCTGCAGGCTGCGGTGTCTGCACCGGATTCGACGCCACGAGCACGCTCGCATAGAGCTCCTCCCGCACCGCCTGCCCACGCTCGGCGCCTCGCTCGCGACCGCCCGGCTCCGGCGCCGCAGCCCGCAACGGCAGTTCCGTGCGAAGCGCCGTCCTCACGAACAACAGGCCTCCGACACCGAACAGCGTGAAAGCCGCCGTGGCGAGCACGAGCGACGCCTGTGCGGCTCCGCAAACAGCGGCGCCGGCCGCAGCCGAAGCTGCGCACCGGCGCCGCAGGTGTCGGGAGCTCGCTTTCACCGGAAGAAGTGGCCCTTGGTCACTTCGTACTCGGCGCCTTCGCCGTGGCAGACCGCGCAGGACTCGGCACCGTTGGGTGCGGTGTTGACGTCCATGTGCGCGACCTGCGCGTTGCTCGCGTGGCACGAAGAGCAGGCGACGTACCAGGCACGCGTCTGCGTCGTCGCGGCCGGGTGCACGCGCTCGATCGGAGCCTTCCAGACTTCGTTGGAGTCGCCGTGGCAGACGGCGCAGTTCTTCACGCCCGCGGGCATCGAGGTGAAGACCTCCTCGTGCGCCGAGTGCAGGAAGTTGCGGAACTCGACCGAGGCGATCGGGCCCGTGGGCACCGAGAGCGTCTCGTAGCCCTGCGTCAGCTCGGCACCGGCGGATCCGTGGCACGAGATGCAGGTGTCGAAGCCTCGGCGGCTGCCACCGTGGAAGGCGAGGTCCTCGTGGCACTTGTTGCAGGCGCTGGCGCCGACGACACGCTCGAACGTCTCGGTCACGGTCGCGTTGCCGAAGAGCAGCAGCTCGCGCGTGGAGAGTGCGCCCTCGGTGTAGCTCGTGGCCTCGCCCGCGGGGCTCGTGCTGAAGCTGCGCGCGCCGTGGAAGTCGAGGATGTAGGTGCCATCGAGCACCGGGAGCCCGGTCCAGTCGCCCCAGTCCTCGCCCTTCTCGGGTCCGTCGACGAGCGAGCCGGGGAACACGGTCGGGACCTTGAAGCTCGTCATGTAGCTCGCGAGCACCTCGCCGTTGCCGAACTCGACCGTCTCGGTGATCTCGCCGGTCGTCGCGTTCAGCGTGTAGCTGCCGGTCGGAATGGCGGTGGTCGTGACGACCTGGACCGTCGCGCCGACGTTGTGCGCGTTGAGCAGGTTCGCCTTGTTGGTCTGGCGGAACTTCGAGTTGAACCACAGGCGGTCACCGTTGACCCACACCACGCGCATGTACTCGCGCGCGCCGTTGAGGTCGTCGATCACGATGTACGCGCCGTTGGTGAAGAGCGAACCTTGGCCCGCCACCACGTCGATGTAGTTCTGCGTCGGCCGCGCGGCCTCCACGAGCGTGCTCGAGTTGCCGGTCCCGGTGCGCAGCAGCAGCGTGGTCGCGCCGCCGGTGACGTTCCAGTGCGGCGCCTGCAGCGTCGTGAACACCTGCAGCGTGTTGTTCGACGTGCCCGCGGGCTCGTAGAAGGCGAGGTCGGGCAGGTCGATCGTGTACGGGCCGTTGCCGGTGAAGTACGCGGGCGGGATGCGCTGGTAGTCCATCACCTGCGGGTTCATCGTCGGGCCGCTCAGCACGGCCTCGATGCGGCTCAGCGTGCTCGCTGCGACCGGGTCACCGTTGTCGTTCTCGACGCGGAACGTGATGCGGACCGTCTCGCCCGCATCGAAGTTGCCGTCGTTGTCGCCGCCGGCGTCCGTCACCTGGTCGAACACGAAGTGCACGCCCGTGGCGAGCGCGGGGTTCGAGAGCGGGTGCATGTGCGCGTTCTCGATCGCGAGCGGCGTTCCCGATGCGTCGTGGCACAGCGTGCAGTCCGCGTCGGTCAGGTTGGCCGGCATCGTCTGCTGGTTCGCCGTGTACGGCTTCGCCGGATCCCAGTCGTCGTGGCACGAGCCGCAGGCGCGCGTCGTCGGATGGGTCTTGAAGCGATCTCCCTGGGACGGAGCCGTGAGCGGGCCGACGCCGTCGGGATCGCCGTGGCACTTCGCGCATTCGACCGGACCGCGGCGCTGGCGGTCCTCCAGCGACTTCTGCGTGGAATTGAGCGGCGTGTAGCCGAAGTCGCGCGGCATCGGCGAGGCGAAGCTCGGGTAGGCCGGGAACACGACGTGCGAGAAGTCGATGAGCGAGTCGCCGAAGCCGATCATCTGGTACGGCTTGGGCGTCGCGTCGTACTTGCGCGATCCGTCGGGGTTGGTCGCGATGCCGAGCACCGACGGCAGGTACGTGCCGGTGTGGATCTTGTGGATCATCACCGAGAACTCGATGCCGACGCCCGGCGTGCCGCCGGCGACGTTGGCGGTGTTGCGGTCTTCCGCACCGGCCGTGTGGCACAGCAGGCAGTTGGTGATGTCCGTGCGGTTGCCGCCGTGCGCTTGCAGGTTCGTGTGGCAGGCGTTGCAGGCCTCGCGCAGCACGACTTCGCGCGTCTCGAGCGTGGTCGCCGTGCCGAACAGGAAGTCGCTCGTCGCGTTGCCGACGTCGCGGAAGACCTCACCCTCGACGGTGAAGTCCTTGCGGAGCTCGAGACCGACCGTGTACGTGCCGTTGAGCAGCGCCTGGCCCGTCAGCTCGCCATCGGTCAGTGACGCGGTGTCGTTGAGCGGCGCGAGGAAGGTCGACGGCACCGGCACCGCGAAGCGGTACGAGTACACGCCGTCGCTCACCTCCGTCGCGCGGGTGAGCACGTCGGACTGCGACGCGATCACGCGCTGGTAGTTGAACGTCGGGCCCGAAACGTAGATCGAGCCGCGGGTGAAGTTCGAGAGGTCGAGCGGATCGCCCGCGTCGTCCTCGGCCGAGAACTGCACGGTCAGGATGTCGCCGGCGCGCACGTTGCCGCCCGCACCCGAGCCGCCGCTGACCGCGGTGATGGCGACGTTGACGCCCGGAAGCGCCTCGTACGCGCCGATCTCGATCTCGGGCGACGGACCCGGATCTCCGGGTGCTCCGTCGTCGCCGTCGTCGGGCGAGCAGGCGCTCAGGCCCGCGACCAGCGCGGCCGCGAGGGCGAGGGAAGTGAAGGCGGGGAAACGACCGGGACCGAGGTTTTGGTTGTGGGAGACCATCGTCCGTTCCGTGCTCAAGAGGAAGTGGGCCGCCCGTGAGGAGGCCCAGCTGGAACGTACGGCGCCGGTGCGCAGTCGGAATCCGACCTCCTTCGTAGGTCGGGCCCCAGTTCTTCGCACGCGGTCGCGTGGGAGCGCGGAGGGGCACGATCGCGCATGAAAAGCATGCGAAAGCACCGGGCGGGAGCCACGCCGCAGCGTCGCTCCCGTCCGCGGGGTCGCGCTCCAGCGCTCGACCTACGGCTGCACGGTGAACTCGACCGCGTCGCTCAGGTTGGTCGTGCCCGGAGCGGCCGGATCGCGGAACCACGCCTGCGCGCGCACGAGCTGGCCGGGCGTGAACGGATTGCCGAGCGCGTTCGGCCGCGAGGAACGGAACGCGTTCCAGTCCGTCGCGATCACGCCGTCGCAGGTGCCCGACAGGCCACCGGAGTTCATCGACGTCATGCGCTGGGTCGGCGACTTCACGCACAGGAAGCTGCCGCTGCCCGGCGCCCACACGGCCGAGTGCCGGCCGGTGAGCCCGTAGAACAGGAGGCCCTGCCGGTTGCCCTCGACGCTCTCGGCGGTGATGGTGAAGCCCGAGGCGGCCGACGCGCTCGCGATGCCGCTCGCGCTGATCGACGGGATGCAGAAGCTCGAGGTCAGGCCGGCCGTGCAGTACACGGTCGGGTTCGAGCCGCTGCCGTCGACGACAGCGCCGGTGATGCACAGGCCGTAACCTTGCGCCGGCGTCGGCACGTTCGTCGCGTTGATCGTGAGCGTCCACGTGCCGAGCGCGGGCGCCTGAAGCGCGATGCGCTCGACGTTGTTCTTCAGGTCCGCGCTGCCGCCGGTCGTCGACCAGCCGCCCGTGAAGACGTTGCCGCGGTAGAGCGTGCCAGTCGGGCTCGTCAGCGTCAGGTCGAGGTTGTTGACGACCGGATTCGAGGCGTTCGTCGCGCCGGGAGCGTCGTGCCACGCGAGCGTGATCTCGAGCGGCGTCGCGCTCGAATTCACCTGGAACGGCACCTGCCGCGACTGGCCCGTCGTCAGGCCGTTCGCCTTGCGCACGTCGAGCACGATCAGCTTCGTCGTGTCGGTCGCGAAATGGAGCGACTCGTCGAGGTTGAGCCGGCCCCAGCCTTCCTGGTTGCTCGGATAGCCCGTGATGCCGGTCATGTCCTGCGCCGTGTTGACGAGCACCGCCTTGACGAGCGCGCCCGTCGGCACGAACGCGTCGCCCGGCGTCGCGCTGCCCGAAGGGTAGAAGCCGTCCATGAAGTACTCGCGCACGAGCGCGGCCGCCGCGGTCGCCGACGGGCAAGCCATGCTCGTGCCCGTCATCGACGTCGTGCCGCAGGAGCCGGTGCTCGCGGAAACCGTGCCGCAACCGGGCGTGTAGACCTCGGGCTTGCGGCGGCCGTCCGCGGTCGGTCCCGTGCCGCCCGAGCAGTGGGAGCCCTGGCTCGGCGTGTCCTGCGAGGCGCCGACGGCGAGCAGGTTCTTGGCGTTTTCCGGGTTCTTGAGCGAGCTCGTGTTCGTCACGGCGAACAGCACGAGGTTGTCCTCGTTGTTCCACTGGAACGTGTCGATCGAGTTGCACAGCGAGTCGTAGTTGGTCGTGCCGTCGTTGCCCCACGAGTTGGTGTGCACGCGCGCACCGGCGCCCGCGTGCGCCACACCGGTCGTGTTGAAGCCGGAGATCGGCATCTCGGTGTGCGCGAGCTTGGCGAGGTACGCGAGGCCGCGGTTCGCGGTCGAGCCGTTGACCGGCTGCGCGTTGCCGGCAGCCGAGCCCGCGGTGTGCGTGCCGTGGCTGTCGGAGCCGCCGCTGCCGTTGTAGTAGGCGATCTTGCGGTGCGTCGGGCCGATCGGGGCTCCGCTGGGGTCGGAGAAGTAGCACGAGGTCGACGACATGAGGCCGTCGACGTGTCCGATCACCTGACCCGCGCCGTCGAGGCCGAGCGTCCACAGGCGCCGGTTGTTGGTGACGTTGGTCTGCACGATCCACGAGACCGAGTCGTTGCGCAGCGTGAGCTCCGGCGCGGGCTCGACCCACTGCACGTCGCGGGAGCGCGCGAGCTCGCGCGCCTCGACCGGCGTCGCGGCGACACGCACGTACCAGCGGCCGTATTCCTCCCAGCGCTCCTCGATCGTCACGCCCGCGGCGAGCACCTGCGGCTCGAGCACCTCGAGCGCGACGCCCGCGAAGCCGCTCACGATCACCTCGCGCGCGATCCCGGCGAGCGCCGGATCGTTCGACGCGAGCAGCAGGCGCTGCTCGAGCCGGTAGGCCGGATGGAAGTCGCCGTTCCACACGCAGCCCGCGACGGCCGCGAGCTTCGCGCGCACCTGCGCATCACCGCGCACGATGAAGGCGTAGTTGGGGATGTAGTCGCACAGCTCGGCGCCGGTCGCGAGCACGCGCGTGCGCAGGCTGTCGCCGATCGGGCCGTCGAACTGCGCGAGGAAGTAGCCCGCGTCGGCGTCGGCCGCGAGCTGCAAGTCGGCCGGCAACTCGGGGAGGCGCTGCGTCGTGTCGAACTCGGCGTAGGCGAGCGACAGCCAGCGGGGCTCCGCGGCGAGGCCGTTGGCCTCCTCGAAGGTCCACGAGCGCAAGGGGCCTTCGGGCAGCTTGGGGAGCTCCTGCGCGTGCAAGGGAGCGAGGATCAGGGCTGCAACGGCGAAAGCGGGGAGAGGTCTCATGTTCGTCTTCTGGGGGGAGTTTCGGGCCGGCGCCTGGACGGTGGCGTGCCGCGTCGAAAGGAGACGCAGCAGGCGGCCGGAAGGTTCTGGATTGGGCCGGTTTCGGGCCTCAAACCCGTCCTATGGCTGAACCGTGAACTCCAGGGCGTCGGAAAGGTTGCTCTGCCCCGGCGCCATGGGGTCGCGGAACCAAGCCTGCGCCTGCACGAGCTGCCCCGGCGCGAACGGGACGCCGAGCGCGCCCGCGCTCGCCGCAGCGAACTGGCTCCAGTCGACGCTCAGCAGGCCATCGCAGCCACCGAACGTGCCGCCCGAGGACTGACTGCCCGTGCGTTGCACCGGATTGCGCACGCACCACCAGCTCGAGCTCTGCGGCTTCCAGCGCACCGCCGTGCGCCCCGTCAGCCCGTAGAAGATCACGCCCTGCCGTTGGCCTTCGACGCCCGACACTGCGAGCGTGAAGCCGCTGGTCGCGCCCGCGCGCGCGACGCCGGAAGCGTGCAGCACCGGCGTGCAGAAGTTCGTCGTGAGCGAGCTCGTGCAATAGCGCGTCGGCATCGACGACGAGCCCTCCGAGATGTCGCCGGTCGCGCACAGCGCGAAACCCTGCGGCCCGACGGGCACGTCGTTGGCGCGCACGCGCACGGTCCACGCGCCGACCTGAGGGTTCGCGAGCTCGAAGTGCTCGACGTTGTTGAGCGGATCGCTCGCGCCCCCGGGAACCGAGAGGCCGTTCGCGAAGACGTTGCCGCGGAAGAGCGCGCCCGAGGGCGAGACGAGCTCGAGATCGAGGTCGTTGACCGGCGCGAGGCTCGCGTTGAGCGCAGCCGGGGCGTCCATGAAGGCCAGCGTGACCTCGAACGGCGTCGCGCTCGATTGCACGAACACGGTCCAGCTCGTGTCCTCGTTCGTCGACAGTCCCTGTGCGTGGCGGCGCTCCGCGACGAACAGCTTGGCCTCGTCGCCGACGAGGTGCAGCACGCTGTCGAGGTTGACGCGGCCCCAGCCTTCGCGGTCCGACGGATACCCGGCGACGCTTGCGAGGTCCTGCCCCGCCTGCACGAGCACGGCCTTGAGCAACGCTCCCGACGGAACGAACGCGTGCGCAGGGTTCGCGCGGCCGCTGGGGTGGAAACCGTCGGTGAAATACTGGCGCACGAGCGCGGCGGCGCCCGAGATTCCCGCGGCGGACATGCTCGTGCCGGTCAGCATCAGCGTCGTGCACGGCCCCGGAGTGGCCGAGACGACGCTGCAACCCGGCGCGAGCACTTCCGGCCGTCGGCGCCCGTCGTTCGTCGGCCCGACGGCGCCGACACACGGCAATCCGGCGTTGACGCCGTTGTCCGTCGCGCCGACCGCGAGCACGTTCTTCGCGTTGTCGGGGTTGGTCACGAAGGGCGTATTCGAGACCGAGAAGATGACGAGCTCGTCCTCGTTGTCGTGCGCGTACGTGTCGAGCGCGACGCACAGCGAGTTGTAGGCCGTCGTCGTGTCGTCGCCCCAGGAATTGGAGTGGATGCGCGCGCCGGCGAGCGCGTGCGCCGAGGCCGTGGCGGCGAAGGAAAGCGCGGGAAAATCGGTGTGCGCGAGGCGCGCGAGGTAGGCGAGCCCGCGCCCGGAGGTCGAGCCGCTGATCGGAGCCGAATCGCCCGCGATCGTGCCGGCGGTGTGGGTGCCGTGCGTGTCGGCCCCAGTGCCGCTCACGTACACGAGCTTGCGGTGCGTCGGCCCGACGGGCGCGTTGGCCGGGTCGCGGAACCAGCAGTTGGTCGGGCTGATCGCGCCGTCGATGTGGCCGATCACCTGACCTTCGCCGCGCAGGCCGCGGTCCCACAGGCGCACCTGCTGCGGCTGGTTGGTCTGCAGCACCCACGTGAGCGCGTTGTTGCGCAGCGTGAGCTGCGGCGCGGGCTCGATCCACTGCAGCGCTTCCTCGCGGGCCAGCCGGCGCGCGACGGCGGCGCTGGCGCGGAAGCGTGCGACGGCGCGCCCTTGTTCGAGCCGCAGGTCAGGCTTGGTGAGGCCGTGGCGCGCGAGC
>JABWBL010000345.1 GCA_013360535.1 Planctomycetaceae bacterium | reverse complement strand
CCTGCTGCGGCCCGCCCTGCAGGGCGCCGAGCTCTCCGACGTCGCCGGAATCGCGCTCGCGGCCGGCATGACCGAAGGTGCCGTCCGGGTGGCCGCGACCCGCCTGCGCAAGCGCTACCGCGAGGCCCTGCGCGCCCTGATCCGCGACACCGTCGAACACGACAGCGACGTCGACTCCGAGATCGCCGACCTGTTCCGCGCGCTCGGCGGGCGCTGAAGCCGCTCCATCGGCCGGATTCGCTGTAACGTTGCCCGGCGAACAGGTCTTTCGCGGTCGAGAGAGGACCTGAACCATGCCCACCCCCAAGGCTTGCGAGCGCTGCGGCGCCACTTTCGAGAGTTCCCCCGGTCTGGACGGGCTGTGCGGAGCCTGCCTGTTCAAGGCGAGCCTCGAACCCGAGGTCAGTGTGAATCGCGGCGCCGAGCGCCGCCCCGTTCCGGAAGTTCCTGCGCTCGCACCGCACTTCCCCGACCTCGAGATCCTCGAGCTGATCGGTCAGGGCGGCATGGGCGCGGTGTACCGCGTGCGCCAGAAGAGCCTCGGCCGCGAGGCCGCGCTCAAGGTGCTCGCGCTCGACGGCGGGAGCGACCCGGCCTTCGGCGAGCGCTTCGAGCGCGAGGCGCGCCTGCTCGCCTCGCTCGCGCACCCCAACATCGTCTCGGTGTACGGCGCCGGCCGCGCCGGACCGCACTGGTACCTGCTGATGGAGCTCGTCGAAGGCGCGAGCCTGCGCCAGATGATCGCCGCGCACGAGCTCGACCCGCGCTCGGCGCTCGCGATCGTCGGCCAGGTGTGCGACGCGCTGCAGGCCGCGCACGACCGCGGCGTCGTGCACCGCGACATCAAGCCCGAGAACGTGATCGTCACGCGCAAGGGCACGGCCAAGATCCTCGATTTCGGCCTCGCGAAGCTCGTCGGCCAGGGCCCGCGCACGGCGAACACGCTGACCGAGACCGGTCAGGTGATGGGCACCGTGCGCTACATGGCGCCCGAGCAGTGGGATCGCCCGCTCGCGGTCGACCATCGCGCGGACATCTATTCGCTCGGCGTCGTGATGTACGAGCTGCTCACGGGCGAACTGCCGATGGGCCGCTTCCCGCTGCCGTCCTCCAGGACGGCGGTCGGCGCGAACGTCGACCGCATCGTGCTCAAGACGCTCGAGAAGGAGCCCGCGCAGCGCTACCAGCACGCGAGCGAGGTGCGCATCGACGTCGACCGCGCGGCCAAGGCGCCGCAGCCCAAGCCGACGCCGCAACGCGAGCCCGCGTCCCGCGGCGAAGGTGACCGCGCCGAGTCGAGCCCGCGCGCCGGGATCGTCCGGGTACTGCGCTGGACGGCCGCGTTCGGCGTCGTCGGCATGTTGCTTTCCTGCCTCGTGCTCGTGCTGATGGGTGCCCTGGGGATCAGGGAGGCGCTTGTGGTCGGAGCGATCGCGTTCGTCCCGATCGGTCTCGCGGCGATCCTGCTGCTCGTGTTCCGTGAACGTGGGGCTTCGGGCTCCTCGCGCGGCTCCCTCTTGGGCTGGGGCTGCTTCGCTGCGCTCCTGCTTCTCGGCGCCGTCGCCGGCGGCAGCGCCCTGCTCTTCAAGGTCAACCAACGGCGAAGCGCGCTGGCCGAGCACGAACGCGCCCAGCGCGACGCCCGCGCCGCGATGGAGGCTTCGATCGAAGCCGAGATCGAGTCGATGCCGCTCGTCGTGCCCGGCGAGGTTTCGTCCATCGAGCTGCTCGACGACGGCCGCGGCGGCCTGCGCTACAGCGGGCTCGTCCAGCGCGAGCTTCAGGCCCGATTCGCGCCATTCGCGCGGCTCACGCAGGCCGGCACGCCCGAGCTGATGGCGCGCGCGCGCTGGGCGATCCTGGTCTGGGCCATGCACGCCTCGTTGCTCGATCTCAGTGTCCTGCGCGACAAGACGACCACGCTCGAGGACGTCGTCACGTATCGGATCCCTGAGCTTTCCAAGCAGCTCGAGCGCAACCGCCGCATCGCCGAGTATCTCTTCCTGAACCTCGAATCGGTCGCGTCCGCCGGCACGCTCGACTCCGAGAACTTCATCGTCGTGCTGCCTGCTGGCCGGCTGATCCTGAGCGACGAGTCGCTGTACTGGCGCTTCGAGCTCACGCAAGTGAGCGCCGCGCTGGGTTCGGTCGCCGACCGCGCGGGCCTCGACGCACGCTGCGAGCAAGCGCTCGCCGAAGTTGGCCTCGTCGATCGCATGGAGTTCGGTCGCGAGGAATGGCGCGTCGAGATCCGCGGCGCGCACTCGGCCGCGCCCACCGGCCGCATCACGCTGCCCGATGGTCGCGTGCGCGAGCTCGACACCGCGACGCTCACCTCGCGCTATGGGCTCCTTCTGCACCTCGCGCGCTGAGGGCGAGACCACCGCCATCGGAAGCGATCGTGCGGCCGCCGGAAGTCAGTCCGTTTGCCGCGCGCGCGCTCGGCTGAGACGCCAGTCGAAGAGGTAGGCGAGCGCGACGAGCGCGAGCGGTCCGGAGATCACGAGCACCCAGCTGGGATGCGACCAGGCAGTGCGGGCGTAGGCCGCGGCGAGCAGGCCGAAGCTCGCGGCGCCGATCCACGGGCGGCGCCACGCGAGTCCGATGACGAGCAGGCACAGGGCGCTGGGCACGAGGTGCATCCCGAGCGCGAGCGCGCGCTCCGCTGCACCTTCGACGCCTTCGAAGGCGTCAAACGCGAACAGGCTGAGGAACGCCGTGAATGCGAGCGCCAGCGCTCGCGGAGTCCAGCGCCACCAAGCGGAGCGGCGCGCGTCGTCGGAGCGCGGGTGCGGAGCCGTCTTGGGGGCGAGGCTCGCCATGCCTGATGTCTAGCTCATTCCGCGCTTCCGCGGCATTCGCTCTCCGGCGCAGGCCCGCGGTCGCTCACTTCGCCGGCGGCGGACCGAGCGAGTCGAGGCAGCGCTTCGCGCCGACGCCGACGCGGGCCGGATCGACGTCGAGCGCGCGTTGGTAGGCCACGCGGGCCTCTTCCTTGCGACCGAGGAGCTGCAGCACGTCGCCGCGGCCCATCAGGAGCTCGCCGTGGTCCGGCGCGACCCGCAGCGCACCGTCGACGAGCGCGAGGCAGTCGTCGTAGCGCGTCTGGCGCAGCAGCACCGTCGCGAGGCGCGCGTAGGCTTCGGGCGTCGGGTTGAGCTCCACCATCCGGCGCAGGCACTCCTCGGACTTGACGAAGTCGTTGCGCGCCCAGTGCGCCGTGTAGGCGACTTCCCACGCGAACGGGTCGTCGGGGTTGCGCTCGAGCACACGCGCGACCTCGGCGAGCGCGGAGTCGAGCTGGCCCGCCGACACCGCGGTCGCAGCGTTGGTGAGCACCGCCCAGCTCGTGATCATGTCCTTGGGGTCGAGCTTGCCGACCTCCGCGGGCAACGCCGAGCGCGAGTAGCCCAGCTGCGCCAGCCAGCGCTCGTCGTCGGCGTCGAGACTCGCCTCCTCGGCCCGCTCGAGCGGCCGCACCTTGGCGAGCCGCGTCTGCAGCGTGCGCGCGAGCTGCGACGCCTGCGGTTGCAGCGGGCCAAACAGGTTGCGGTTCTCGCCGGCGTCGGTCTTGAGGTCGTAGTACTCCGGCCGCGGCGCGAGGATCAGCTTGTCCTGCAGGCGCGTGAGCGCGTGCAGCGGCGCCCACCCGTGGTTGAAGAGCGTGACGTAGCTCTCGCTGTAGATGGCGCGCGCCGGGTCGGCAGTCCCGCTGAAGAGCGACTGTCCATCGAGTCCGGCCGGCGTTTCCTGGCCGAGCAGCTCGAGCACGCTCGGCAGGAGGTCGACGAGGCCGACGACTCGATCGGAGACGGTCTTCGCAGCGGGAAACAGCGTCGGGTTCGAGACGATCAGCGGCACGCGCAGCGAACCCTCGTACACGAGCCGGCTGTGCGTGTACTCGCCGTGCTCGCCGAGTCCTTCGCCGTGGTCGGCCGTGAACACGACGATCGTCTTCGCGAGCACGTCGGGGCCGAGCGCGTCGAGCAGGCGTCCGAGCTCCGCGTCGGCGTAGGTGACCTCGGCGAGGTACTCGCGACGGACGGCCTCCGCGTCGTAGGCGGCGTTCGCGGGCCGGCGCTCGCCGCGCAAGTACTCGAGCGGCGCCGTGTACGGCATGTGCGCGTCGAAGTAGTGCGTCCACAGGAAGAACGGCTCCGCGCCCTTGCGCTCGCCGAGCCAGCTGAGCGCACGATCGGTGACCGTCGTGGCGTCACGCTCGACGAAGTGCGCCGCCCCCTTGGCCGCGCCGTCGTTCTGCAGCTCGTCCTCGTAGCTCGCGAAGCCTTGCGCGAGCCCGTAGCGCGCCTCGAGCACGAAGGCGCCGATCACGGCCGCCGTCTGGTAGCCGCGCGCGCCGAGCAGCTCCGCCAGCGTCGTGCGCTCCTCGCCCAGCTTGAACGTGCCGTTGTTGTGGACGCCGTGCGTGAGCGGGTCGAGGCCCGTGAAGATCGTCGAGTGGCTCGGCAACGTCGTCGGCGCCGGCGCGATCGCCCGCGCG
>JABWBL010000344.1 GCA_013360535.1 Planctomycetaceae bacterium | reverse complement strand
ACCGTCGCCGGATCGAGCCCACGCGGCAGGCCCTCGATCACGACCGTGCCCCCGCCCGCGGGCACGCTCGCACTGCGCCGCACGAGCGCCGAACTCTCGAACACCGTCACCGCCTCGACGCGCGATTCGAGCCCGCGCGCGGGCTCTCCCGTGCCGATCAGGCACGCCAGCACCAGTGTGAGCATGATCCCGTCCTTCGCTTGCGACCGGGGCACAACGGCGCGGGAGCCGCGTCTGTTGGCCCGATCCGACGGAATCGACGATGGCGCCGCGTGCGCGCCCTGTCGAGGGACAAGTCCGGCCCGGCTACTGCACGAGCGA
The DNA here is from genome assembly GCA_013360535.1 of Planctomycetaceae bacterium. Lineage (GTDB taxonomy): Bacteria > Planctomycetota > UBA1135 > UBA1135 > F1-120-MAGs118. The sequence continues at coordinate 4,195 of JABWBL010000344.1, read as the reverse complement.
CGGGTACAACGTGTCGAGCTTGAGGCGCATCACGTTGAGCGCCCGCTGGGCCCGCAGCGGCAGCGGCTGGCCGCTGGCGAGCAGGTCGTTCTGCTCGAACCAGTCCGGCGTCGGCTGGCCCGTCACCGGATCCACCGGCCCGCCCTTGTCGAGGTCGAACATCTGCTCGGTCACCGTGATCTGCGTGAAGCCGTGGTCGCGCTCGGCCTTGCGCACGAGCTTGTAGCGGTCGAGCCGCAGCGCCTGCACGTGGCGGTGCGCGATCCAGCCCGCCGGCGGCTGGTTGGTGACCGGATCGGGCCGGAAGTTCGGGTAGAAGTTCTCGGTGTAGTTGATCTTGCGCACCGAGCCCGTGAAGCCCGTCAGGTACGGCACCATCGAGATCGAATCGGGCGTGCGCGCGAGCGGCCCGGTGACGCCCGCGATGTCCATCACGGTCGCGTAGATGTCGCTGCCGTTGACCAGCGCGCGCGAGACGCGACCGGCGGTGCCGGGCACCTGCAGCGGCGAGCGGATCAGGAACGGCACGCGGACGCCGCCCTCGTAGATCGTGCCCTTGGCCGGAGCCTGATCGAAGGGCGGGAGCGTCGCGTCGGGATCGGTGCCGTTGTCACCGACGAGCACCACCGTCGTGTCGGTCTCGTCGATCACGCACAGGAGCCGGCCGATCTGGTTGTCGAGCTCCTCCATGGCGCAGCGGATGCGCTGGTCGAACGGCGCGCCGGCGCCGGGGTAGCAGGGGCTCGGATTGGCCGTGTAACCCGAGCAGCTCGCGCTCGGCAGCCCGGTGGGCACGTCGTGTGCAGGCGCGTGCACGGCGTTGTAGGCGACGAGCAGGAAGAACGGCTCCGGGAGCGTCGCGATCATCGCGAGCGCGTCCTCGGTCGTGTCGGCGGTCGCGTAGCGGATCACGGGCGGCGCGATGCTCGCCACGTCGCAGGGCGGGAAGCCCGTCGCGCACGGCGACGGCCCGTTGGGATCGAGCAGCGACGAGTAGCTCTTGATCCAGCTCACGTAGGCGTTGAGACCGGCCCCTGGCTGCGCGTTCCGCAGGTTGTACATCGAGCCCGCGTAACGCCCGAACCAGCGCCCCGGAGGCGTGCCGAGCGGGTGCTGCGGCTCGAGCGCGAGCTGCGCCGCGTCGACGATGTGCCACTTGCCCACGGCCGCCGTCGTGTACGGCACCGGCGCCGCCGTCTGCAGCACCTCGGGGATCAGCACGCGCGAGGTCTGCAGGCCGGGGTTGTCATACCCCGACGTGTCGTTCTCCTTGATGACCGCCCCGACGCCGTTGCGGTACCCCATCTGCCCCGTGAGGATGCGCGCGCGGGTCGGTGAGCACATCGGCGCGACCCAGCCCTCGGTGAACAGGAGGCCACGGGCCGCGAGCAGGTTGTCGATGGCCGGCGTGTTGGCCGGAGTGCCCGGAGCGCGCCCCAGCGACACGAAATGGCTCTCGTAGGCTCCGATCAGGTCGACGCCCGTGTCGTCGGTGACGATCACGACGACGTTGCCCGGCAGCGGCGGCGGCGGACCGTTGAGGCTGCCGCCGGTGCGCGGCCCCTGGGCGGCCAGCGCGGGCAGGCCGAGCGTCAGGGCAAGAAGAGCGGTTCGGAGCATGGGAAAAAAGGTACCACGACCCTCGCGGGCGGTTTCGTGACGAACACGTGAGTTCGTCTACAACGTCGTCTCCGGCGTGGTGTCGAGCCGCTGGGCAATCGTGCGGGCCACCTCGCGGCGGCGCGTGGTCTGGAAGATGTTTCTCAGGTTCTTCAGGCCGAGCAGGAAGTCGTCGAGCATGCCGTACCCCGACACGACCGCGTGCTGGTACCACAGGAACGACAGCTGGGTGAGCTCGAACACGCGGTTGCGCGGCAGCCGGATCAGCGCGCGCACGAGCGGCACCCCGAACGGCACGTACACCGCGACGTTGAAGAGCTTCTGCAGGTTGACGACCGCGTGCACGTCCTCGCGGATCATGTTCGAGTCGTGCTGGATCGACGGCCCGATGTCCTTGCCCTCGTCGAGGCGGCCGAGCTCGAAGTCTTCCTTGCCGAGCACCGTCGAGCGGAACGAGCGGTAGATCAGCACCGTGCAGCCGTTGGGCTTGATCTTCTTGTTGACGCGCACCGTCTCGAACATGTCGTCGAGCGTCTCCGCCGGCGAACCCATGATGTTGTTCGTGCGGAACGTCAGCTTGTGCTTCTTCAGGAGCGGCGGAATGCCGAACACGACGTCGTCGGTGTAGCCCTTCTTGTAGATCTTGAGCCGCACATCCTCGCTGCCCGACTCGAGCCCGAACTGCACCGACACGCAGCCCGCGCGCTTGAGCGCGATGATGTCGTCCTCGTCCAGGTAGTTGATGTTGATGTTGCAGGCGAACGGCAGGCCGACCTTCACCGGCCACTTCTCCGCGAATTCCTGCAGCCAGCCCGAGTACATGTTCAGCGCCGCGTCGCCGAAGTTGATCATCCGGAAGCCCGGATAACGCGCGAGCACGTCGTTGATCTCGTCGCACAGGTAGTCGACGGACTTGGTGCGGTTGAACTTCTCGCCCTTCTTGCCGCTGACCCAGTCCTTCTTCATCGTGCCGACCGAGCAGTACGTGCACGAGTTCTGGCAGCCGCGGCTCGCGTGCACCTGCAGCACGCGCTTGGAGCGCAGGAACGGGTACTTGTAGAAGAGGTCGACGTCGGGGAACGGCAGCGTGTCGAGGTCCTGGATCACGGGCCGGATCGGGTTCTGGATCGGCACTCCGCCCGGGCCGCGGTACGCGACGTTGGGGATGAGTTCGATGCTCTCGCCCTTCGCCCACGCCTCGACCAGCTCGAGCATCGCGTACTCGGCCTCGCCCTTGACCGTCGCGTCGATCACGTCGGCGTGCTCGAGCGGCTCGAGGTCGTGGCTGGGGTGCGGCCCGCCCATCACGACCTTCAGCTTGGGGTTGAGCTTCTTCCAGCGCCGGATGTACGGGTAGGGCCACTCGTGCTGGCCGGTGGTCGCGTAGATCGCGATCACGTCCGGGCGGAAGTCGGCGACCGACTGGAAGTAGTCGCGCTCCTCGCTCGTGATGAAGGCGTCGGTCTGGTGCCCGTGCTTCTTCAGCACGGACGAGAGCACCTTGACGCCCTCGAACTCGTGGCACGTCGTCAGGACGAAGGCGATGCGGGACATCTTGGGTAGGTGCCGGGGCGGCGAGGAGAGGCGCGCGACCGCGGCGGGCCCGAGCCTAGCAGACCGCCCCACGTCGGGGACGGGATGCAACCTCCTTCGAACCTGCGCGGCGGGAACTTGTGCCGGGACGGAACTTGGACGCGCGCCGGCCGCCCAGGTTCCGTCGGCTACGCCGAAGTGCAGTTGGAAGCGCTCGGGCCGTTCCCCTAGAACTGCCCCAGCATGGTCCCTCCGACAATCTCTGAACCTGCCCAGGGCTCCCGCGGGCTCGACCGTCTCTTCCGTCCTCGCGCCGTCGCCGTCATCGGCGCCTCGCGCCGCCCCGGCTCGATCGGCTGGCAGGTGCTCCACAACCTGATCACCGGCGGCTTCGAGGGCAAGGTCTTCCCGGTCAACCCGCACGCACCGGTGCTGCACTCGATCAAGTGCCACAAGAGCGTGTCCGCGATCCCGGACGCGGTCGACCTCGCCGTGATCACCGTGCCCAAGGCCGGCGTGCCCAAGGCGCTGGCCGACTGCGCGAAGAAGAAGGTCGGCGCGGTCGTGATCATCACCGCCGGCTTCAAGGAGACCGGCCCCGAAGGCGCCGAGGTCGAGGCGCAGCTCGTCAAGCTCGCACGCAAGCACGGGCTGCGGCTCGTCGGTCCCAACTGCATGGGGATCCAGAACGCGCAAGACGGAGTGCGCCTCAACGCGTCCTTCTCGCGCACGTTCCCCCGGCCCGGCCCGGTCGCGTTCGTGTCGCAGTCGGGAGCGATGGGCGAGGCGATCCTCGCGCAGTCCGACCACCTGTCGCTGGGCGTCGCGATGTTCGTCTCGATGGGCAATCGCGCCGATGTCAGCGCCAACGACCTGATCGAGTACTGGGGCGCGGACCCGTCGATCCGCTGCGTGCTGCTGTACCTCGAGAGCTTCGGCAACCCGCGCAACTTCGTGCCGACCGCGCGCCGCGTCAGCCGCGACAAGGCGCTCGTCACCGTCAAGGCCGGGCGCTCGAGCGCCGGCGCGCGCGCGGCCTCGA
>JABWBL010000343.1 GCA_013360535.1 Planctomycetaceae bacterium | reverse complement strand
AGCCTCCGGTCACCGGCGGGAAGAAGGCGACCTCATCCCCCTCGACCAGGGTACGCTCCAGTTGGCCATACTCCATATTGACAGCCGCATAGAGCGTGCGACCGCTCAAATTGAGATTCGGTTCAGCACGCTCCAACTGGGCAATCAAGTCTGCAACTGTGGCGCCCGGTGCGAGCTCGATCTCGCTCGACCAAGGCTCGCGTCCGGCGACTTCCACCTCGACGTGGTACTTGCCCGCCCGCAAGCCGCCGACGCGAGCGCGGCCCGTGCTCGCGGGATCGACGACCCAGGCGGTCGCGCCGCCCGCCGGAACGATCCGCACCACGCTGGTGCAGAGTGCTCCACGGTGCTCCGGCGCCAGTTCCACCTCGAGCCGCGCGCGCAGCTCGAGCTGGAGTTCGAGCACCCTCTCGCCGGCGAGCGCGCGCCCGTCGATCGTCGCCTCCGCCGCGTGCAGTCCGTCGGCCGCCGAGACGTACAGGTCCAAGTTGTCGTAGCCGTTCAAGGTCGCGAGTGCTTCCGGAAGCTGCGCGAGGAACTCACCGGGCGTGCTCCCCGGACCGATGGCGAGCCGCGGCGAGCTGAGCGCACCTGGAGCCGAGGTGCGCAGGCCGAACCGCAGCTCCGTCGGATGCGCCCCGTCGGCGCCGGACAACGTGAAGCGTACGAGCGGGCCCGAACCCGCGCGCACTTCGAGCCGACCCTGCTCGGGCTGCACGAAGTGCCGAAAACCCGCGGCTGTTCCGCTGGAACCAACGACTTCGACCAGGAGCAGACGCGCCCCGGCCAGCCCTGGCAGACGACCGCGGCCGCTCCCGTCGAGCTCGCACGTGCGCAGCGTGCCGCTCTCGTCCCACGCGGACATTCGACCCCAAGCCACAGGCGCGCCGCCGCGTTCGGCGCGAGCTTCGACGAGCAACGCAACCTCGGCGGGTTCGCTGAACTCCACGGCGCGTCGATCCGCGAGGGCCGCATCGTCCGGCGTCTCCGCCGCGTGCGCCTCGAGCGCGAGTGGTCCCGGTGCAGCACCCGCGGCACCGGCTCCGTCGCTCCATGAGGAAACCGCCAGCGCCAGGGGAAGGATCGCGACGAGCCCGATCGCACCGATCGCCAAGCGCAGTCCCGCCCACGGCTGAACCGACCCTGTTGCCGTGCGGCGCGAGGTGCGCGACCACGGGAGCACGAGCGGCAGCAGGTCGCGTTGCCGTGCGAGCTGCGCCCGCAAACGCTCGAGTGCACGACGAAGCTGCGTCGACACGGTGGCGCGCGGAACGCCCTTCGCCGCGGCGATCTCGCCGACCGTGCGCTCGGCATAGAAGCGCTGGACCAACGTGCTGCGGTACGGCTCCGGCAGAGCATCGATCAAGGTTCGCAGGCGCTCGGCGCGTTCGCCGCGCGCGAGCTCCTTCAGCTCATCTCCGCCGTGCCGGCTCGACTCGTGCTCCGCAAGCTCTTCGCTCCACTCGATCGGCTGCAGGCGCCGCACCCGCTTGCGCGCCGCGTTGCGCAGCACCTCTTTCGCCCACGGCTCGAGCTTGCACGGCTCGCCGGGCCACTGCGTCAGCACCGCGATCCACGCATCCTGCACGAGATCGTCGGCCTCGTGCGCATCGTGCGAGAGGCGTGCGGCGAGACCGCGCAGGCGCGGGTCCAGGTCGAGCATTTGCGCGAGCGTGCGTTCGTTCCAGGCGGTCGCCATCGTTCCTCCGAAGCGAGAGTTCCAGTCTGGCACAGCTCCTCCGGCTTGTCCGAATCCTCTTGGCGCGAGCGCGGAGCGGCTCGCGCGTTCCGGCGGCACACGCGCCCTTGTGAAGCGCAGGATTTCCACGAAACTTGAAACGCCGCGCCGCTCCGGGGACTTGGAGGTCACCCCCAAGTCGCAATGTCTCTCTCGGCGATCTCGCCGCACCTACCCATGAAGCACGCCATCGTCCAACGTCTCGGCCTCTCCGGCCTGTTCGCCGTACTCGCCTGCGCCGCAGCGCGGGCGGACGTGCACCGCGGTCACGCCTGGTTGCAGGGTTCGAACGGCCCGGCCTTCGGCTTGGCCAACTTCGATCTCGACGACGAGACCGGAGCGATCTCGATCACGGTCGACGTGCAAGGGCTCTCGAACAACCGCTTCGCGGGCAGGCTCGAAGGCGCGGCTGGCGAAGTGTTGTGCACGCTGGTGCCCGTCGCGGGAGGTTCGGTCGCGTTCGGCATCGCGGCGCTCACTCCTGCGGCAATCGCGAGCGTGTTCAGCGGCCAGACGCGCTTGGTGATCGCGACGCCGAACTTCCCGCAGGGCGAGATCGACGGTCCGATCGGCGCCGGTGGACTCGAGTCTTTCGGCGCGCCGTTCTCGGGCTCGCAGGTGGTTCCGCCGGTCGTCGGACCCGCGACGGGCATGGCCTACGCGTCGATCTCCGTGTCCAACGGCTGCTCCGTCAGTGGGCAGTTGCACAACCTCGCCGGTTCGATCACCTCGATCGAACTGTGGCGCGATGCGTGGCTCGGCGAGCAAGGCACGCTTGTCACGACGATCACCACGATCGGAAATCCGAGCCCGGGCTCGTTCACCTTCTCGCAGCAGTTCCCGACGCCGACGCCGGAGCTGCGCCGCGACCTGAGCGACGGCATGTGCTACCTGCTGGTCCGCACGAGCGCGCATCCGCAGGGCGAGCTGCGCGCCCAAGTGCGCCCGCCTTCGCTCGGCGACAACTACTGCAACGGCCGGCCAAATTCGGTCGCGATCCTCGGCGCACGCCTGTCGCTCACGGGCTCGCCGCGCGCCGCCGCGAACGATCTCGTGGCGCACGGCACCAGCCTTCCCGCAGGCCGCGCCGTGCTCCCGATCGTCGGCCTCGCCACCGGCCACGTCTTCAATCCCGCTGGCCTCGGCGGCATGTTGTGTGTCTCGGGCGCCGGCGTCGCGCGCCTCGGCCAACACGCCGGCCTCTCGACCGCCCAAGGCACGTTCGAGACGCCGCTCGACCTCTCGCTCCTCGGCGCACCGTTCTCCGCCGCCCCGGGCCTGCGCCTCAACATGCAGCTCTGGTACCGCGACCCGGCCGGCCCCTCGACGACCAACCTCTCGAGCGCGGTCTCGCTCGTCTTCCACTGAGCTTCCCGCGGCTCGGTCCGCGCACGCGCACTTCAGGCTCTCACTCGCTCGAGAGCAAGGTCAGGCGGTGCGCGGCGCGGATCGGGTCGGCTTGGGATGAAGGCACGCGCGCGGAGGCGGCGAACTCGGGCCAGCGCGAGACGGAAGTGAGGACTTGTTCGAGGATCTGGCGCTCGCGGCCGCGCTGCAACGAGGCGGAGCGCGCGACGGCGCGGAAGTCGTCGAACGTGAAGCCGTCGCGCTTGCCGTTGAGCGTCATCTGGTGGCGCGAGGTCCACGCACCAGCGGGATTGAAGCTGTAGTTGAGGTCGAAGGCGGGCGCGAGTGACCAGCGGCCGCGCTTGTCCATCAGGAATGCGATGTTCTTGACGTGGTCGTCCTGGTTGCGCGCGATGACGTTGAAGCACATGCGGCGGAAGAGCTCCTCGACGCTCTCGGGTGGCAATCCGAGGCGGCGCGCGACGAGCAGCGCCTGCTCGTAGGAGTGCGCGCCGGCGAGGTTGAAATCGAGGTGCGCGAGCGCGGCGAGCGACTGCATGTGGAGCTTCTCGCCGCCGTCGAGGCGGTCGAAGCGGCGCGTCATGAAGTGACGGCGGCCGTGCTCCTCGAACAGGCGGCACTCGTTCATGTCGATGCCAGCGTCGCGCGCCATCAACGAGTAGGCGTACTCGATCGCGCCGTAGCCGAGCGGGTCGGTGAGCTCGCGGTCGCGGTTCGCGCTCACGCCGTCGAACTTCAGCAGCCAGTAGCCGAAGCCTTCGGGCGCGCGCACCTGGCCCGAGCGCACCTCGTTGGTCTCGGGATTCCACGCGATCACGGCCTTGGCGCGCGCTCCGCCGGCGGAGGAGCCCACACGCAGGATCTCGCGCAAAGCACGTTCCTTGTCGGGATCGCCGAAGTTCTCGCGCAGGCCCTCGCGGCCGCGCAGCACTTCGTTCGCGAGCTCGACCAGCGCGCCGACCTCGAGCGCCGCGGACTCGTTGCCACGCGGACCGAGCGCGGGGCGGTATTCGAGCGCGCCCATGCCGCGACCGGCGGTGTAGAGCAGGCGCTCGACGGCGTTGATCTCCTGCGGCAGGCGACCCTGCGACGCGAGCCACGCATCGAGCACGGAAAGCCCAAACTTGTCGGGCAGCGAGTCCGAAAGCAGACCGGGCAAGCCGTGGAAAGCCTCGCCCAACGCGGGGAAGCGGTACACCTGTCGCGAGAGCGGCATCACCAGCGGCGAGACCTCGATCCCGCTCGCGGCGAACTCTGGCGTGAACTCGAACGCCGCCGCCTCGCCCGCGCGCTCGACGGAGACGGCGGCGATCGTGCTGCCCCACAGGCGCACTTCGGCGACGGTCATCGCGGCTCGTCCTCGGCGTCGACCGCACTCTCGTCGCCCCACTTCCACTTCGCCGGCGCGCCGGTCG
>JABWBL010000342.1 GCA_013360535.1 Planctomycetaceae bacterium | reverse complement strand
GTGTTCGCGCTCGTAGTTGTGCGCCACTTCGCGACGTTCGTTGACGATGGAAGCGACACGCTCGAAATCGTCGGCCGGCACTCGCATCGCGGCCAGGAGAAATCGCCCGCCCATGCGCGTCGAGTTGCCGGCGGCGACGAGCACGGCGGCGGCTTGGATCGGTTGGGTCACGGGCTTCCTCGGGACGGGCGCAGAGCGTAGGGTTCCGCCGGCCCGCGATGGAAACTCCTCGTGCCAACCCCGCGCCGAACCCGCGCATCGTGCTCGGCATCGACCCGGGCACACGCGTCGTCGGTTTCGGCGCCATCGCGCTCGCGCCGCGTGGCTATCGCTTCCTCGGCGCCGGAGTGATCCGCACGCCCGCGAAGGCGGAGGTCGCGGCGCGGCTGGGGCAGATCCGGGTCGAGCTCGACCAGATCCTGACGGACCTGGCGCCCGGAGTCGTGGTCGTCGAGGAGGCGTTCGCGCACCGCAACGTGCAGAGCGCGCTCCGCATCGGCGAAGGGCGCGGTGTCGTAATTTCTTCGGCGGTCGCGGCCGGGGCGCAGGTCGTGCAGATCCCGCCGGCGGTCGCGAAAAAGGCGCTCGTGGGCTTCGGTGCGGCGGACAAGTCGCAAGTGGCGGCGATGGTGGCGCGGCTGCTCGGGCTCGAGAAACTGCCGGAGCCGATGGACGCGACCGATGCGCTCGCGCTCGCGCTCACCCACGCGATCCGCAGCACGTCGCCGCTCGCCTGAAGGGCCGCTTGTGGCGAGACAAGCTGCCGCCAGGGCCGTCCGAATCGCGGATCCTTGGCCCAAGGGGCTGGCGCGTTTGCGGGCCTGCGAGCAGACTTTCGCGACTTCGCCTCTGAGGGGGGGCGCAAGTTTGGAGTCCACCGAAGCAGTTTCGGCCGCGGTAGGTCGTGTCGTCGGAGCCGGTTACGCCGGTTGCGAGGTCGTGGACCGGGACCTCGTGCTCGGGTCGGGCGAGCGCTTTCCGTTCGTGCTCGTCGGCGACGGCGGGAGGCTCGTGCTCGTCCTGGTGCGCGGCGACGACGGGCCCGATGTGCCCGGTGCGGCGCTCGCGAGCCTCGCCAGTTCCCAGCGTTTCCTGCCGGCGATCGCCGAGCACCTGAGCACCGCCCGCATCGATCCGACCCTGCCGCCCGTGCTGTGGGTGGTCGTGCGCGAGGCCTCGCGGGCCACGCGCGACAGCCTCGAACGCCTCGCGCCCGGCCAGGTGCGCCTGTTCGAACTCGTCCGCATCGAGAGCCGCCGCGGCACCGGTGAGTACCTGACCGAGGTGCAGCTCGGCTCGCGCATCCCCGCCGCCTTGCCGACCGGCTCCCAGCTCAACCCCGGCGTCCGCCCCGGCCCCCCCAACCTCGCCCCCGAGCCCTCGATCGGCCTCGGCGCCCTCCCGACGCACCTGCGCGCGCTCGCCCATTCCATCTCGCGCCGCATCGAACACCTCGACGACGCCGTCCTCGCCACGCGCGCCCCGGAATCGACCGTCTGGCACTTCGACGACGACGTCGTCGCCTCGCTCGCCGCCTGCGGGGGCAAGCTGCACGGCACCGTCCCCGACGTCGGCTTCGACGCCCCCGTCGAGCACGCCCCCGACGTCGAAGCCTTCCTCGGCGCCGCCGCCGAGCGCTACCTCCACCTGCTCGGCCAAGTCGAACTCGTCGCCGCCCCCAAGCTCTCGCCGCGCGAGCCGCTGCTCACCCCCGAAGAACTCGCGCACTTCGATCCGCGCGGGTGACCTGATTCCGGGGCTCGGCTAGAGCGGCGTTCCCTTTCGGGCTCCGAGCGGAGCGCATGAACATGGACGAACGTCGCCAATCGATCGGGAGTGACTCGTTGCTTGCGCGGCTTGCCTTCACGGTGCTCGCGGCACTTGTCACTTCTCTCACTGCGATCGCGCAGTCGCCGCTCGAGTTCGGTCCGATCCTCGTCGATTCCCACCCGCCCACATCCGAAGAGCGGGCCCGCGCGAAGGATCTCGGCCTCCACCCCTTTTGGACGACGTACGACCTCCTCGCGCGCAGCAACGGACCCGGCGGTTGGACGTTGCGCGTCGAATCGAGCGTCTACGAGAACGTCGAGCGCGTCTCGACGGTCGCGGACGTGGGCGGCGGATGGTTGCGGTGGCAAGTCCCGCTGGTGCGACGCGAGAGCCGGGATTCGACCTATGTGCGGCCTTGGACGAGGCTCGTGCTCTGCGATTCGCAGGGGGCGGAATTGCGACGCGTCGAAGACTGGGTTCCGGCAACAACACCTTTCCGGCCCAGTGACTCGAGCGGGCCGGTTCGTGGCACGCCGGCGATCGCGCTATGGAGAGCCGACGGAGCCGCGGACACGCCCGAGGCTTTCTGGAGCCAAAAGTGGGCTGGGCTGCTCGTGCGGTTGCAGGTGTGCGGCGTTGACGCAGGGCAGAACGCGCTCGCCGAGGCCCGCAGTTTCCGCAAGGACCAGGGATTCCTCGCAGCCGGCTTGCAGGCCTACCTGCTTCCAATAGCTCTGCCGTCGGCGAAGACTCCGGACGCGACCCGCGCGGCGCTGCGCGAGGACGCGCGCAGGTTCGTCGTCGGAACCGGACCAAGCCGCGAGGAGCGCGGGCATTTCGTTCGATGCGCGGACGGCGCGCTCGATCTGTTCGTGCTGGACACGGCCACGTTCCTCGCGCCGGCAAGTGACGGAAGGCCAGCCCAGTTGCTCGGTCCTGCCCAATGGGAATGGCTCTCGACCGCGCTGCTCGGATCGAAGGCGACGTACAAGTTCGTGTACAGCGAGCTTCCGTGGAGCCCGGACCCGCAGCGAGCGCTCGATGGGCGTGGTGAAACCGTTCCGTCGAGCTGGGCGGCGTTCCCTGGGGAGCGTGAGCGCTTCGTCGCGCTGCTCGGCCAGTTGAAGGCGGCGGGAGTGGTGCTCGTCAGCGCCAACGCCGTTCACGCCGGGGTTCACGTCCACTCAACGACCGCAACGGTGGGTTACGACGTGCCGGAGCTGCTGCTGTCGGCCTCCGGCGACCTTTCACGGCCGTGCGCGGCACCGGGGATCACCTGCCAGCACCGTTCGAAGCTCGGCAAGCTCGGCCTCCGCACCGACGAAACGGGCAGCGTCGGCAATCGCTCCTCCAGCATGTTCCGCGTCGAGCTCAGGCGAGCCTCGGGTGAGCTCGACTACTTCGTGGAATGGACGCCAAGCTTCCTGAGCCGGCGGTAACGCTCGCGGGGCGCCGAAGTCTCGCGACAATTCCAGCTCGGCACTTGATGGGGGTGGGAGCGGAATGCCAGCCTCGTTGCGGTCCTGAAAGGCACCGAGGGGCGGCTGCGAGGAGCGGCAGCCGGGAAGGGTCACGGGCTGGGTCTCGACGACGTTCTCCGCAGGTGGAAGAGCGCGCGCTCTGGCAGCGTGGGGGGCCTTGTCGTCGAGGACCTGCCGCGGGCGAACGCGCCGAAGTGTTCGAGCGTGTGCGTCGCGAGCGGCAAGGGCGGCACGGGCAAGTCGGTGATCACGGCGTCGCTGGCGAGCTTGTTGTCGGCGCGCGGGCGGACGTTGCTCGTCGATGCGGACATGGGCGTCGGCAACGCGCACATCCTGCAGGACCAGAGCCCGCCGCGGTCGTTCGTCGACGTGGTCGCGGGGCGTTGCACGGTCGGCGAGGCGCGTGTGGCGTGCTCGAGTGCGCTCGATCTGGTCGGCGGCGGCTCGGGCGTGTCGCGCATGTCGGCGCTCGACAAGGGGGAGCTCGTCCACATCGCACGCGGCCTCGCCGAGGTCGAGGACGAGTACCAGTTCGCGCTGGTCGACTCGGCGGCGGGGATTTCCGAGCAGACGGCGTCGTTCGCGGCCGCGAGCGACCTGTGCATCGTCGTGACGACGCCGGACATCACGGCGATGACCGACGCCTACGCGTTCCTGAAGGTGCTGCACGCGAGTCGGCCGCGCGCGCGGCCGCTGCTCGTGGTCAACCGCGTCGCGCAGGGCGAAGGCGACGACGATGGAGCCGCGACTGCCGAGCGCATCGTCGCGGTGTGCCACAAGTTCCTCGGGGCGGCTCCGCGTTTCCTGGGCGCGGTGCCTGACGATCGTGCGGTCGTGAGGAGCGTCGCGATGCGGCGGCCGGTCGTGGTGTCGGCGCCGGACAGCGCGGCGGCGAAAGCCCTGCGGGCGATCGCGCGCGAGGTGCTGGTCGAGCTCGGCACGCGCCCGCGCACGGGACTGGGGCGGACGCTCGGTCGGCTGTTTACGTGACGCGGCGAGCGAGTTCGAAGCGGACGCGAAAATTCCGAGATCAGGTGCTACCGCCGAGGGGGCCCGAGCGTCGTTCTCTTGGTGGGAACGAGAGAGCCTCTGTGGTGCGTGGTGCTCGTGGGCTGGGTGGCGACGACTTGGGTCGCGTCGATGGGGGCGGCGTCGACGGAGATTGTGGGGATCGGCCGCTCGCCGCCCGCGTCTGAGGTGCAGGCTTCGGCCGGTCCGCCTCGTTCGCCGCCCGACCCCGAGCGTGCGAGCGCGAGGGAGCTGCGTCGGCTGCCGGGCAT
>JABWBL010000341.1 GCA_013360535.1 Planctomycetaceae bacterium | reverse complement strand
TCGCACGTACATGCGCGTCGGCGGACGCGTGCGCTGGCTGCTCGAGCCGGCCACGCCCGCCGAGCTGGCGCTGGCGTGGACGGCGGCGCGCGAGCGCGGCTTCACGCCGCGCATCCTGGGCGGCGGCTGCAACCTGATCATCGAGGACGGGCTCCTCGAAGGTGTCGTGATCGCGACCGACCGGCTCAAGCGCTGCTTCCGGCCGACGCTCGGCGGCGCGGACCTCGACGCGAACGAAGACGAGGCGCGCATCGCGCCCGCAGCTCCGGCCGCAGATCCGCGCCTGATCGCCTGGGCCGGCGTGACGTTGCAGAGTCTCGTGCAGACAACCACCGCGCTGGGGCTCTCGGGCTTCGAGTGCCTCGCGGGCGTGCCCGGGCAGCTCGGCGGCGGCATCGCGATGAACGCGGGCGGCCGCTATGGCGAGATGTGGGACTCGGTCGAGCTCGTGCGCGTGCTCGAACCCGATGGTTCGATGCGCGACCTGCCGCGCGCGGAGTGTGCGCCGCGATACCGCAATGGCGGACTCGGGGAGCGAGTCGTGCTCGGCGCGGTGCTGCGCCTGAAGCCCTCGACGACGGCCGAGGTGCGTGAGCGCGCGAAGCAGTACCTGATCGAGAAGCGCGCGGTGCAGCCCGTGACCGAGTGGTCCGCGGGCTGCGTCTTCAAGAATCCCGATCCGGCGAAGTCGAACGGCTGCTCGGCGGGCAAGCTGGTCGAGCTGTGCGGCCTGAAGGGGCGCACGCGCGGCGACGCGATCGTGAGCCCGCTGCACGGCAACTTCGTGATCAACCGCGGGGCGGCGACGGCGGCGGACGTGCTCGCGCTGATCGAGGAGGTGCGCGCCACGGTCGCGGAGAAGACCGGCGTCACGCTCGAGAACGAGGTCAAGGTCTGGCGCGGGGAACCGGGCTAGGGAGCCCACCCGCGGCCCGCGGCCCAGCTTCGGGACGGCCCGGGACTTTTCGATTTTGCGCTACGGCTCCCGGGCGAGGCGTCCGAGAACCTGTGCAGGCCGCCACAGGCCAACGAACCAGCCCACCGGGGCGTCTTCTCCCCACCCTCTTCTTCCACCGATTCCCCATCGGTCTGCCCCGGGACGAAGCGCTGGCTCGAGCCTGCGGCGGCCCTTACTCTATTCCGCGCGTTTTCGCCCCGGCGGGAGCGCCGCGCGGCGGGGCCAGGTCGGCACCGGGCGCGAACGAAGTCCGGGAGAGGCCGTCGCAGGTTGCGGCGGACACGCCTTCAGGAAGACCTGGAGGAAGGAGTTCATGTCATGAGCGTTTCGAACGCACCCCGGGAAGGGGAGCCCTTCCCGCTGTCGACGCTGCGCCACTCGGTCTCGCACCTGATGGCGAGCGCGGTCCAGAAGCTCTACCCCGACGCGAAGTTCGGCTTCGGCCCGTCGATCGAGCACGGTTTCTACTACGACCTCGATCTGGCGGAGCCGCTCGAGGAGAAGGACCTGCGCAAGATCGAGAAGGAGATGGAGCGCATCGCCAAGCGCACGCCGGAACTGGTGTGCGAGACGGTGACGCGCGAGACCGCCAAGGCGCGGCTCGCGGCGCGCAAGCAGGATTACAAGGTCGAGGCCATCGACCTGATCCCCGAGGGCGAGGCGATCACGTTCTATCGCCACGGTGACTTCGAGGACCTGTGCGAGGGGCCGCACGTCGACCGACTCGACCGCGCGTTCCACTTCAAGCTGCTCAACATCGCCGGCGCCTACTGGCGCGGCGACGAGAAGCGGCCGATGCTCCAGCGCATCTACGGCACCGCCTTCTGGAAGAAGGAGGAGCTCGACGCGCACCTCGCGTGGCTCGAGGAAGTCAAGCAGCGCGACCACCGCAAGCTCGGCACGGAGCTCGACCTCTTCAGCACGCACGCCAACGCCGGCTCGGGCTTCGTCTTCTGGCACCCGCACCTCGGCGCCGTCCGGCGCGCGATCGAGGAGTTCATGTTCCAGGAGCAGACGCGCCGCGGCTACGAGTTCGTCTACACGCCGCACGTGCTGCGCGAGGACCTGTTCAAGACGTCGGGTCACCTCGAGAACTACGGCGACATGATGTACGAGGGCTTCGGCATCGAGAACGCGCGCTACCGCGTGAAGCCGATGAACTGCCCCGGTCACGTGATGATCTACGCGACGCGGGCGCACAGCTACCGCGACCTGCCGCTGCGCATGGCGGAGCTCGGCACCGTCTACCGCTTCGAGCGTTCCGGCGTGCTGCACGGGATGATGCGCGTTCGCGGCTTCACGCAGGACGACAGCCACATCTTCTGCACACCCGACCAGCTCGAGGAGGAGATCGCCGGCGTCGTCGAGCTGATCGACATGGTGCTGCGCACGTTCGGGTACACCTACACGGCGTACCTCGCGACGCGGCCGGAGAAGGCCATCGGCGAGCCCGCGATCTGGGAGCGCGCGACCAAGGCGCTGCAGGGCGCCGCGGAGCGCGTGAAGCTCCCGCTCGAGCTCGACGAGGGCGGCGGCGCGTTCTACGGGCCCAAGATCGACTTCAAGATCAAGGACTCGCTCGGGCGCGAGTGGCAGATGTCGACGGTGCAGTGCGACTTCAACCTGCCCGAGCGCTTCGACATCCACTTCACCGACTCCGACGGGCAGCAGAAGCGGCCGATCATGGTGCACCGCGCCATCCTCGGTTCGCTCGAGCGCTTCGTCGGCGGCCTGATCGAGCACTTCGCCGGCAAGTTCCCGCTGTGGTGCGCGCCCAAGCAGGTGGCGCTCATCCCGATCCGCGAGGAGCACACGCCGTACTGCAAGAAGCTCGAGAGCGAGCTGCGCAGCGACCTCTACCGCGTCGACTGCATGGACGCCCCCGGCCACATGAACAACAAGATCAAGGTTGCCCAGCACAACCAGATCCCGTTCATGCTGATCGCGGGCGAGCGTGAGGCCGCCGAGGGCACGGTCGCGGTGCGCCGTCGCGGGACGCGCGAGCAGCAGGTCATGCCGTTCGCCGAGTTCAAGGCCATGCTCGATCGCCTGCGCAGCTCGCGCTCGCTGACGCTCGAGTAAGTCCACCTAGGCCGCTGAAATCGACGCGCGGGGCTCGCTCTCCATCGGGAGCGGGCCCCGCGCCCTTGCCGTTGTCGTCCAGTCGCGCTCGCGCGCGAGCGCGTATCAGAGGATCCAGCGGACTGCGAGGACCAGCGCCGAGAGGAGCAGCGCGTACTTGCAGCCGTAGTACACGCGCCGGTTCACGCGGGCCTTCAGGCCGCGGAAGAAGGCCTTCAGGTGGAAGAAGACGGGCGTGACGTGGTTGAGCAGGCCGCGCTTCTCGGTGACCTCGTTGTGGCTCGCGGTGATGCCGTAGCCGTAGCGGATCAGCAGGTGGTTGAGCGCGCGCACGACGGGCGTGTGCAGCGGGCGCGTGAAGTCGACGAACAGGATCAGGCGTGGCTCGCTCGTGTCGTTCTTCGCCCAATGGATGTAGGTCTCGTCGAAGACTACGTCCTCGCCGTCGCGCCAGCGGTGCTCCTGCCCGTCGACCCAGATGCTGCAGCCCGGTTCGCGCGGGCACACGAGGCCCAGGTGGTAGCGCAGCGAGCTCGCGAACGGGTCGCGGTGGCGGCCGAGCTTCGAGCCCGGCGGGAGCAGCGTGAACGCGGCCGCGTTGACGTTGGGGATCGAGCGCAGGAGCTCGACCGTCTTCGGGCACTGCGCCAGCGCGGAGGGCAGGAAGTCGCCGTACCACTTCATGTGGAAACGCTTCCAGCCGAGCTTCTTGAACGAGACGAAGGCCAGGTCCTGCTGATCGGAGTTGTAGTCGATCTTCCCGGCGCCGTAGACGGCGAGTGCCTCGTCGCGAATCACCTTCCAGTTGTCGCGCAGTGGCCCGAGCTCGGGAAAACGCGCGGCGGGCAGGTAGGGATCCTTCGGAACGGCGGAGAACAGGTAGAAGATCGTGTTGAGCGGCGAGAAGAGCCCCGAGTGTTCCGTCAGCTGGCGCTCGAAGCGCAGCCGCACCTTGCCGCGGAAGTGGATGTAGAGCACGCACGCGAGGAAGAGCGCGGCGGCGAGCACGGCGGGGTGGGTGACGAAGTCGAGCACGAAAAGCTCCGGACCTTGGGGGGGCGCGCGGGAGACCTGCGACGAATCCTCTCGCCCGGGCGGGCCGCTGACAATGCGCTCGTGCGCTTTCCGTGCGCGGTCAGCGCGGCGAACGCGCGCCGGAGAGCAGGGACTCGACCAGCCGGTCGGTGGCCTGCTCGATCGAGAGCGCCTCGCGGAAGCCGAAATCGCGCTGCGCCGGGCCCATGTCGTAGGAGTGCGAGCGCGCGAGCTGCAGGGCGATGAAGCGGGTCATGGGAGGCTCGCCGCGGGCGCGCGAGACGAGCCACGCGCTCTCGCACAACGTTCCGAGCGCGTAGGCGACGGGCAGCGGCAGCGAGCGCCGCACCGGCGCAAGCCCGATGCGCTCGAGCAGCCGGTCGATCCACTGCCAGAGCACGACCGGGCGCTCCTGACCGATGAAGTAGGCCTTGCCGGCGTGGCGCGAGCTCGGCTCGAGCTTGCGCGCG
>JABWBL010000340.1 GCA_013360535.1 Planctomycetaceae bacterium | reverse complement strand
GTCGCGAGCGGCAGCCAGGGAGGCCAGCCGTGAGCGCCCGCCCGATCTCGCTCGCCGCGCTCGCGCTCGCGCTCGGCTCGTGCCAGGCGCTTGCACCGACGATTCCCGAGCGTCAGGGCCTGCCGGGTCCGTCGCCGGAAGAGATCCAGCTCTCGCTGATCGAGAAGTACGCGGCGGAGCTCGCGGCCAACGCGCCGGCGCGACCCGAGACGGGCCTGGAGCCCGAGACGTACACGCGTCCCCACGTCGGGAACGACGAGCCGCTGCAGGTCGAGTTCCGCGACGCGCCGCTCGGACAGGTCGTGCAGTTCCTCGCGGACAAGGCCGGCCTCAACCTGCAACTGGGCCCGATGCCCGACCGGCGCGTCGACGTGTCGTTCAAGAGCATCACGCTCGACGCCGCGCTGCACTCGGTGCTCGAGCGCAACGAGTGCCGCCTCGTCGAGTCGCCGCCGGGTGTGTACTGGGTCGAGGACCTCGATGGCAGCGCCGGCGCCGTGCGGACGTTCCGCCCGCGCTCGGCGAGCGCCACCGTGATCGCCGAGAACGTGCGCGCGCTCGTCGCTGCGTCGACCACGGTCGTGATCGAGCCCTCGCAGAACCTGATCGTGGTGCGTGGCTCGCGCGACGACATCGCGATCGTGCGCGACTACCTCGCCAGGGCCGACACGGCCCAGCGTCAGGTGCTGATCGAGGTGCGCGTGCTCGAGGTCACGCTCGGCGACAACTTCCAGCTCGGCATCACGCACGACATCGCGGGTTCGCTCGACGGCCACCTGTTCGGCCTGATGCAGGACCTGAGCACCGCCGACACGGGCTTCGAGTTCCAGTTCACGTCCCGCGACGGCGACGTCGACTCGACCATCAACGCGATCCGGCGCCTGACGGGCACGGACCTCGTCAGCTCGCCGCGCGTGCTCGCGCTGACGGGCACCGAGGCCTCGATCGACGTGATCCGCGAGGTGCCGTACGTCAACGTCACGAGCACGCAGACCGCGAACGGCACCGGGCAGGGCACGAGCGTGCTCCAGCAGGTCGAGTTCAAGGAAGCGGGCATGAAGCTCAAGGTCACGCCGACGATCCAGGACGACGGTTCGGTGCGGATCGTGATCGACCAGGAACTGAGCGAGGTGATCGACACCTTCAACCAGATCCCGGTGATCGACCGGCGCTCGCTCAAGTCGAACTTCCTCGTGCAGGACCGCTCGACGGTCGTGCTCGGCGGCCTGATGCAGGACAAGCGCTCGCAGGTCGACCGCGGCACGCCGGGGCTGATGGACATCCCGATCCTCGGTCGCCTGTTCCGCAGCGACAACGACACCGCCGACAAGCGCGAGCTGCTCGTGTTCCTGACGCCGCGCATCGTGCAGCCCGAGGAGGCCGCGCTGCTCAACGGCATCCTCAAGCGCGAGTACTCCGAGCGCATCTCCGAGACCGGCGTGCGCTCGCACGCGCAACGCGACGAGAGATGAGCCAGCCGACGACGAAAGCCCGGCTCGGCGATCGGCTGCTCGAACGCGGCCTGATCACCGCCAACCAGCTCGGGGTCGCGCTCTCCGAACAGAAGCGCGCCTACCGACCGCTGGGCCAGATCCTCGTCGGACTGGGCTTCGTGCGCGTCGAGATGATCGCGGAGCTGGTCGCCGAGGACCTCGGCGTCCCGTTCCTGCGTGCTTCGCAGGTCGAGCCCGACCCGCTCGTGCTCGCGTCGATCGACCGCGACTTCGTGCAGTCGACGGGCGCCTTCCCGATCCGCCTCGAGGGCGACCAGCTCCTCGTCGCGATGCTCGACCCCGACAGCCCCGAGCGGCTCTCGGGCGTGCGCAGCCGTTTCCCCTACCCGCTCAAGCTCGCGATCACGACCGAGGCGGACCTCGCGGCGCTGATGCGCAAGCACCTGCCCGAGCTCGAGGGCCAGGTCGCGAAGGTGTTCGACGCGCTGGAGATCTCCGCCGGCGCGCTCGACGACGAATTCCCCGTCGAGAACGTCACGCTGGCGATGCTCATCGACGGCGTGCACCGCGGGGCGACGGACATCCACGTCGAGCCGGAGGAGAAGGTGACGCGCGTGCGGTACCGCATCGACGGCATCCTGCAGCAGGGCGAGAACCTGCCGCGCCCGGTGACCGACGCGATCATCAGCCGCATCAAGATCCTCGCGAGCCTCGACATCTCCGAGCGCCGCCGCCCGCAGGACGGACGCCTGCGCGTGCGCGTCGACGAGCGCAACGTCGACATGCGCGTCTCGATCATGCCTTCCGCCGACGGCGAGAACGTCGTGCTGCGCATCCTCGACCGCGGGGCCGTGGCGCTGCGGCTCGCGGAGCTCGGCATCGCGCCGCGGGTGCTCACGCTCCTGCGCAAGGTGCAGGAGCGGCCGCACGGCCTGTTCCTCGTCACCGGGCCGACAGGCTCGGGCAAGACGACGACCCTGTACTCGATGCTGGCCGAGATGGACGCGGTGCACGACAACATCGCGACCATCGAGGACCCCGTCGAATACCGCCTGCCGCTGGTGCGCCAGTCGCAGGTCGACCCGTCGATCGGCTTCGGCTTCCAGGAAGGCCTGCGCTCGCTCCTGCGACAGGACCCCGACGTGATCCTCGTCGGCGAGATCCGCGACAAGGAAACGGCGGAGATGGCGATCAAGGCCTCGATGACGGGCCACCTCGTGTTCTCCACGCTGCACACCAACTCCGCCATCGGCGCCATCCCGCGCCTGATCGACCTCGGCGTCGATCCGTTCCTCGTCGAGGACTCGCTGATCGGCGTGCTCGCGCAGCGGCTCGTGCGCACGGTGTGCGTCGGCTGCGCGCAAGCCGTGCTCCCCACGCCGGAGGAGCTGATCTGGCTGGAAGGCCGCGCGGGCAACCTGCGTCGCGGCACCGGCTGCTCCCGCTGCCGTGGCTCGGGCTATTCCGGGCGTTCGGCGCTGAGTGAGCTGTTCCTGCCCGACGACGGAATGGCGCAGCTCCTGCGCTCGGGCAAGGACCTGATCGCGCTGCGCGAGCACGCGCTCGCGAGCGGCTTCGTCGACCTGCTCGAGGACGGTCGCGAGAAGGTGCGGGCCGGCGTGACGACCGTCGACGAGGTCGAGCGCATCCACCGGAGCCACAGGCTCAGCAAGGAAGAACGTGCCCACGTTTGAGTACTCCGCGATCGGCGCCGACGGCGCGCTGGTCGTCGGCCGGGCGAACGCGCGCGACGAGCTCGAGCTCGACCGCGAGCTCGAGGCGCGCGGTGCCACGCTCGCGAGCGCGAAGCCCGTGCGCAGCGCGCAGGGTCCCGTCAGCGGGCGCCTCAGCCACGTCGACCTGATCGCGCTGACGACGCAGCTCGCGACGATCAGTGGCGCCGGCGTGCACATCGTCGAGGGCCTCGAAGGCATCTCGAAGCGCATGACCCGCGTCGCGAGTCGCGCCGTGCTCGAGGACGTCGTCAAGCACCTGCGCTCGGGCCTGATGCTCTCCGAGGCGCTCGACCGCCATCCGCGTTCGTTCCCCGACATCTACCGCGCGTCGCTGCGCGCCGGCGAGGCCTCGGGCTCGATCGACAAGGTGCTGCTGCGGCTCGCGAAGTACCTCGAATGGTCGCGCGGCATCCGCGGCATGGCGATCCAGGCCCTGATCTACCCGTCGATCCTGATGCTCTCGCTCGTCGGGCTGGTGGCGACGGCGGCGTCGCTGGCGCTGTCGCGGTGGGTATTCGTGCGGGCGCTTGCAAGCTATCGCAGCGCGAGCAGTTAGGGGCGACGAACATTCCGGTTCTGCGGTGCGTATTGGTCTTGTCGACGGGAGCCGCGTCGATGGGCGCGGCTCGTCGTCCGACATTTCTTATCGCTCGTCTGCGATCGCACGGCGCGACGCATCACGCCACGGTCGGCATCCCTGGTCCACGCGGCGCAACCGCTATTCGCCCGGTCGGGTTTTGCATCGCGCGCCGCTCTTAACGGCGAAATTGCCGCGCCATTTTTTTGACATCGCGGCACAAGGCCTTATACTAGCCTTGGCCGCAGAATGTGGACCCACCTGCGCGCGGCCGTCCCGCCGTTACCGTCCCGTTATCTGCTACATCCCCCCGAGAGTCACCGGTGATGCCGCGCACAGCGTCTAGGCTATGGTCGCTATTGGTCGTAGCGGTCGTGGCGATTGCTCCCGCCTTTGGACAAGCCCCCGCGCCGACGGCGGTCGAGTCTTCGGCCGCCCGGGTTCGCGTCGATGAACTGCTCCGCGAAGGGCGGAAGTTCGAGTCGGGCGAGCAGTGGGGCGAAGCGCTTTCGCACTACGAAGAGGCCCTCCGCGACTTTCCCAACGATCGCACGCTGATCGAGCGGCACGATCAGGCCCGCATCCACTTCGACGTCGGCCGCCGGTATCACGACGAAAGCTTCCGCCGCGCCGTCGGTTCCCTCACTCGTAGCGACGCGCTGGCCATTTATAACGACGTGCTGCTCAAGATCGAGTCGCACTACGTCCACTCGCCCAACTACGGCCAACTGGTCGAGCACGGCCGGGCAATGCTCGATACGGCCCTCGTCAAGCCGTCGTTT
>JABWBL010000339.1 GCA_013360535.1 Planctomycetaceae bacterium | reverse complement strand
TCGGCGCCAGCGGTCGCGTCCGCGTCGAGGACGTCGAGCGCGCGCTGCGGCCGGACACGCGGCTGGTCTCGCTCATGCTCGCGAACAACGAGACTGGCGTGCTGCAGCCCGTGCGCGAGGTGGCGCAGCTGTGTCGCGCGCGCGGCGTCCGGTTCCACACCGACGCGGTCGCCGCCATCGGCAAGGTCGCCATCGACGTGCGCGAGCTGGGCTGTGACCTGTTGAGCCTCTCCGGCCACAAGCTGTACGCGCCCAAGGGATGCGGAGTGCTCTACGTGAAGCGCGGGACGGCGCTGTCGCCCTTGATCGACGGCTGTGGCCAGCAGTGCGGCATGCGCAGTGGTACCGAGAACAACCCTGCGGTCGCCGCGCTCGGCAAGGCCTTCGAGCTGCTGGCGCGTGGCGAGTTCCGTGCGGCGCGCTCGAGCGAACTGCGCGACTTGCTGTGGGAGCGCATCTACGCGCTCGACCCGAAGGTGGTCCGCAACGGCGAGGAACCGACGCTGCCGAACACGCTCAGCGTCTCGTTCTCGCAGCGCACCGGCGCCGAGCTGCTCGGCGAGCTCGGCCGTCGCGGAGTCCATGTCGCTGCGGGAGCCGCGGCCACCGGTGCCGCGCCGTCGCACGTCCTGATGGCGATGGGGCACGGCGAGACCCGCGCCCGCTCCACGCTGCGCCTGACGCTCGGCACCTCGACGACGCGCGAGGACATCGAGTTCGCCGCGAAGGCGCTCGCTTCCGCGCTCGCGGCCACCGCACCCACGCTCTTCGTTCCCGCCTCCCCCCGATGAATCCCGATCCCCTCGACTTCCTCCTGACCGACCTCGACCGCGTGCTCGCCGAGGACAGCAAGGGCGCCCGCGTCACGCGGCTGCTCGCGGACTACGCGGCTTCGGGTGCGAGCGACTGGCGTCGCTTCGCGCTGTTCGAGGCCAACTACTACTCGCGCAACCTGATCCGCCGCAGCGACCTGTACGAGCTGATCGTGCTGTGCTGGGGCCCGGGACAACGCAGCCCGATCCACGACCACGCTCACCAGCGCTGCTGGATGGGGGTGCTCGACGGACGCGTGAAGGAGACGATCTACCGCGTGCAGGAAGGCCCGCAGGCCTCCGCCGTGCAGGGGCCCGCGCGCGAGTTCGCGACCGGCGGTGTCGCCTACATCGTCGACGACATGGGCTGGCATCGCATCGAGCCCACGGGCCCGGGGCCGGCGGTGACGCTGCACCTCTACTCGCGTCCGATCCGCGAGTGCCAGATCTTCGACGAGAGCTCCGGCACCGTGCAGACCAAGCGCATGTCCTACCACTCGATCGGCGGCAAGGTGCTCTCCGGCGCCTGATCCGGGGCCGCTTGACCCCTCTGGCGAGGCCCGCTAGATTCTTCGCCCCTCCAAGGTGGCGGTGTAGCTCAGTGGTTAGAGCAGTGGCTTCATAAGCCACGTGTCGGGGGTTCAAGTCCCTCCACCGCTACCACCCTTGGCGGCCTGCCGCGGGCTCGTGGCACCTGCCATCGCGCCCCAGCGTTCTCGATCCGGGGTCGCTCCGTTTTTTTCCTTGCGCGCGCGACGTCTCGCGCCGAAAAGTTGGCGCTGTTGCCCCGCTCAGGTCGAACCCGGCCTGTCGACCGCGGGGGATCCTGACCCGCCCCCAAGGTGCCTCGATGCTACTGCTCGAAGAAAGCCCGCTCGATCACGCTGTGTTCCTCGACGCCGCCCTCGTGGAGGGTGACTACGACTTCGACGACGATGACGACGAAGATGACGAGGACGACGACGAGGATGACGACGAAGACGACGAGGACGAAGACGAGGACGACGACGAGGAAGAGGACCGCGACCTCTGGGACGACGAGGAAGAGGAAGAGGACGACTAGGTTCGCTTCCTGACCCCTCCGCCAGCTCGAGGCGCCTCCGCAGCCACGCCGGCAGCGGGGGCGCCTTTGTCGTCGCCGTGAGCCCCTGTCGTCGCCGCAAGCTCGTGGAGCGGGCCCGCGGCTCGATTCGCTACCATGGCGCGCCCGCGTCTCGGCGCGGGACGTTCACTTGAAAGCTGGGGGCGTCGCGGGCAGCAGCTCGCGGCTGAGAAGCACCCCTCGAACCTGATCCGGTTCACACCGGCGTAGGAAAGCCCATGAACCCGTCCGCTCCCGCGTCCGCGCCGGCCACCGCGCGCGCCCACAAGGTCCTCCGCGAGATTCCCTTCGGTGCCACGACGTTGCAGGTGCCCGCGAGGCGCCTGCACCTCACCAACGGCGAGTCGCTCGACCTCTACGACACCTCCGGGCCGCAGGGGCACGATCGTCGGACCGGGCTGCCGAAGTTGCGCCAGCCGTGGATCGAGCGGCGCAAGGCGCTCGGCACCGAGAACGTGTCGCAGATGCACTTCGCGCGGCGCGGGATCGTCACCGAGGAGATGGCGTTCGTCGCCGCGCGCGAGGACGTCGAGGCGGAGTTCGTGCGCTCGGAGATCGCGGCCGGCCGCGCGATCCTGCCGGCCAACATCCGCCATCCCGAGCTCGAGCCGATGATCATCGGCTCGAACTTCCTCGTGAAGATCAACGCCAACATTGGCAACAGCGCGCTGGCGAGCTCGATCGACGAGGAGGTCGAGAAGCTCGCGTGGTCGACGCGCTGGGGCGCGGACACGGTGATGGACCTCTCGACGGGGAAGAACATCCACGAGACGCGCGAGTGGATCCTGCGCAACTCCGCGGTGCCGATCGGGACCGTGCCGATCTACCAGGCGCTCGAGAAGGTCAAGGGGCGGCCGGAGAGGCTCGACATCGAGGTGTTCCTCGAGACGCTCGCGGAGCAGGCCGAGCAGGGCGTCGACTACTTCACGATCCACGCGGGCGTGCTCCTGCGCTACGTTCCGCTGACGGCGAAGCGCGTGACCGGCATCGTGTCGCGCGGCGGCTCGATCATGGCCAAGTGGTGCCTCGCGCACCACAAGGAGAACTTCCTCTACACCGAGTTCGAGCGCATCTGCGAGCTGCTCAAGAAGTACGACGTCAGCTTCTCGCTCGGCGATGGCTTGCGGCCGGGCTCGATCGCGGACGCCAACGACGAGGCGCAGTTCGCCGAGCTGCAGACCTTGGGCGAGCTGACCGAGGTCGCGTGGAAGCACGACGTGCAGGTGATGATCGAGGGCCCCGGCCACGTGCCGATGCACAAGATCCGCGAGAACATGGACCTGCAGAAGAAGCTCTGCAAGGACGCGCCGTTCTACACGCTCGGGCCGCTCGTCACCGACATCGCGCCGGGTCATGACCACATCACGAGCGCGATCGGCGCCGCGATGATCGGCTGGTACGGCACGGCGATGCTCTGTTACGTCACGCCGAAGGAGCACCTCGGCCTGCCCGATCGCGACGACGTCAAGCAGGGCGTGATCGCCTACAAGATCGCCGCGCACGCCGCCGACCTCGCCAAGGGCCACCCGCTCGCGCAGAAGCGCGACGACACGCTCTCCCGCGCGCGCTTCGAGTTCCGCTGGGAGGACCAGTTCGAGCTCGGCCTCGATCCGGACACCGCGCGCAAGTACCACGACGCGACGCTGCCTCAGGATGGGGCGAAGACGGCGCACTTCTGCTCGATGTGCGGGCCGCACTTCTGCTCGATGAAGATCACCGACGACGTGCGCAAGCTCGCGGATTCGCAGGGTGTGGACGCGCAGGTGGCGCTCGAGCGCGGGCTCGTCGAGAAGAGCGAGGAGTTCGCCCGCACGGGTGGCGCGCTCTACTCGTGACGGGCGCGTAGGCCGGCCAGCAAGTCGCTGGCCTACGTTTTTCCACGCAGGTCGACGACGCGGCTGAGCGCCGTGATCACGAGCGCGTGCCGCACCTCGCCCGCGAGAATGCGCGCGCGCAGCTCATCGAGCGGCAGCGTCTCCACGACAATGTCCTCGCCGCTGTCGAGCTCCTGGGGATGCGTGAGCCGGCAGTCCTCGGCGAGCCAGTGGTGGCACAGGTTGTCGTGGAAGGCGGGGTTGGGTTCGACGCAGCCGAGGTAGGTCCAGCGCGAGCTGGTGTAGCCGCACTCCTCGCGCAGCTCGCGCTGCGCCGCGTGGCCGTGTTCCTCGCCGGGATCGACGACGCCGCCGGGAATCTCGGTGGTGACCTTGCCCGTGCCGAAGCGGAACTGGCGCACGACGACGATCTCGCGCGCAGCTGTGAGCGCGACGACGTTGCACCACTGCGGCGTCTCGAGGACCGTGCGGCGCAGGTCCTTGCCCGTGCGCGGGTTGGTCAATGTGTCGAAACGCGCCTTGCAGATCACGAGGTCGGGGCCGTACTCGCTCTTGAGCAGCGGCCAGTCACGCGGCGAGGTGGAGCTCATGGCGGAAGAGTGTAGGTCGGGCGAGCGCGGGAGTGCAGCGTCGGAACGGCGGCGCTAACGTGGCCGGAATGCAGATCGTCGAGCTGACGGCGGAGGAACGCCGCCGTCGAACGCAGGGCGTGAGCTAGAACCGATCGGTGTGGAAACGGAGTCGGGCGGCGTAGCGTCTGGAGGGCAGTACCACCCACCCCCAAACGCCAAACCACCCGATGAAGACCAC